>NZ_JBICTU010000091.1:0-1027 GCF_043197795.1 Sphaerisporangium sp. NPDC049003 | reverse complement strand
AAGGAGTTCACGTGGCCGTCTCGCGTCGGAGGTTCATGACTTCCGTGGTGTCCGGGTCTGCTCTGGCGGCGGTGTCGTCGTCGCAACTGGTGTCCGCTCTGACGAGCGCGGCCAGCGCGGCGAGCCCGGCAGGGGATGTGGTCGGGAAGATCACCGTGGGATACCAAGGGTGGTTCGCCGCCCCGGGCGACGGAGCCCCGATCAACGGATGGTGGCACTGGAGCGCGAACATGGGCCAGCCCCCCTCACCCTCCAACACCACGATCGTGGCCTGGCCCGACACCCGCGAATACCAGCGCACCTACCCCACCGCATACGCCAACCTCGGCAACGGCCAACCCGCCACCCTGTTCTCCTCCTACGACCAGCAGACCGTCGACACCCACTTCCGATGGATGCGCGACAACAACATCGACACCGCCGCCCTGCAACGCTTCAACCCCATGGGCGGCGAAGGCCCCACCCGCGACGCCATGGCCACCAAAGTCCGCACCGCCGCCGAAACCACCGGCCGCAAGTTCTACATCATGTACGACGTCTCCGACTGGACCAACATGCAACCGGAGATCAAAACCGACTGGACCACCAAAATGGCCGCCCACACCACCTCACCCGCCTACGCCAGGCAAAACGGCAAACCCGTCATCGGCATCTGGGGATTCGGCTTCAACGACCCACAACGACCCTTCGCCCCCGCCCCCTGCCTAGAGGTCGTCAACTGGTTCAAAAACCAAGGCTGCTACGTGATGGGCGGAGTACCCACCCACTGGCGCTCCGGCAACGAAGACTCCCGCCCCGGATTCCTCGACGTCTACCACGCCTTCAACATGATCTCCCCCTGGATGGTCGGCCGCATCGCCAACATCGCCGACACCGACCGCTTCTACACCAACGTCAACCTCCCCGACCAAGCCGACTGCAACGCCCACGGCATCGACTACCAACCCTGCGTCCTGCCAGGCGACGTCAAAAGCCGCCAACGCGCCCACGGCGACTTCATGTGGCGCCAGTTCTACAACATGGTCCG
>NZ_JBICTU010000090.1:0-1030 GCF_043197795.1 Sphaerisporangium sp. NPDC049003 | reverse complement strand
CAGCGCGACAGTGATTGGTGGTGTGGGTTGTGACCGAGACAACCGACGCGAGAACAGACACACACAACGGCCAGACCCAGCAGAGCCTGGCCACCCAAGCGGCACGCAACCTGGCCACCACGACCAAGTCGCAACCGCAGATGCAAAGCATCACCTCCCGATGGCTGCTCCGCATGCTCCCCTGGGTCCACACCCCCGGCGGCGCCTACCGCGTCAACCGCCGCCTCAGCTACGCCATCGGCGACGGACGCCTCAGCTTCACCAACCACGGCAGCGACATCCGCGTCATCCCCCCAGAACTCCGCGAACTCCCCGCCCTACGCCACTACGACGACGACACCACCCTCGAAGCCCTCGCCAACCGCTTCACCCAAAACCACTACGAACCCGGCGACACCATCACCGAAACCGGCCAACCCGCCGACCGCCTCATCCTCATCGCCCACGGCAAAGTCAACAAAATCGGCACCGGCGAATACGGCGACCACACCATCCTCGGCGTCCTCGCCGACGGCGACTACTACGGCGACCACACCCTCACCACCACCGACCCAGACACCTGGGAACACACCATCAAAGCCGTCACCCCCACCACCACCCTCACCCTCCCCCGCCAAACCTTCCAAGAACTCCTCACCCAATCACCCACCCTCCGCACCCACATCGAAAACCACCAGACCAACCCCCGGCCCCCACAGAACAAACACGGCGAAGCCCTCATCCACATCACCTCAGGCCACGCCGGAGAACCCCAACTCCCCGGCACCTTCGTCGACTACGAAACCACCCCCCGCGAATACGAACTCAGCGTCGCCCAAACCATCCTCCGCATCCACACCCGCGTCGCCGACCTCTACAACCAACCCATGAACCAAACCCACCAACAACTCCGCCTCACCATCGAAGCCCTCCGCGAACGCCAAGAACACGAACTCATCAACAACCCCGAATTCGGCCTCCTCAACAACGCCGACCTCAAACAACGCATCCACACCCGCACCGGCCCACCCACCCCCGACGACCTCGACGA
>NZ_JBICTU010000089.1:0-1074 GCF_043197795.1 Sphaerisporangium sp. NPDC049003 | reverse complement strand
CCGTTCCAGTCACCCACGATCGGGATCTGCGGGCTGCTGCCGTAATAGATCACCGGACGCGTCGCGACACTGGAATCCAGACTGTCCGACAAGTAATACTCCAGGACCCCCAGATCGCCGCCGTCCTGGACGACCTTGTCGTAGCGGTAGGCGGTGTAGACGTAACCGGGGTGACCGCCGACGGTCCCGCTGAAGGTCCTGCCGGTCTCGTGCGTGGGCGGCGAGTTCCCGTCGGCGCCGCCGCCGAAGGAGAAGACCGAGAAGTGGACGTGGTCCGGTTCCCAGTGGTCGAACAGGACGGCGTGGTGGCCGTTGCCGTTGTTGACGTTGAGCAGGTCACCCGGGCGCAGGTCGGTCGAGCTGGAGGGGGAGGAGGAGATCACGTTGGGCGCGCGGCCCGGCAGGGTCGCGGTGGTCAGGCTGGTGCCGAGGTGCCACGCCATGGAGACGGCACCCGAGCAGTCGGGCCGGTAGTTGCGGCCCGAGACATCGGGAGCGCTCGTGTTGCCGCTGGCGTCGTACTTGATGTAGGGCCGCCGGTTGACCCAGTCCCACGCGCGGGCGATCACTTCGGACGCGGTGATGGTGCCGTCGACACTGGACGCCGCGCTCGCCTGCGGGGCCTGGACCACGGCGACGCCGGTGAACGCGGCGCCGACCATCGCGGAGGTGGCGACGAGACGGGTGAGGCGGCTGCGGAGCCGAGCTGAGATGCTCATTGGATCCCTTCCAAACTATTTACGGTCGTTTCTGCGTTTTCGAGCACATTCATAGAGTCGGGCGGCGCTCTACAACTTCGCTTTAAGTTCGCTCCAGAAACGACCGCTTCAGAAAGACGATTCGGCCCTGCGTTATCGGGCCGGCGAAACGCGCAGGCGGGCGAGAAAGGGGGCGCGGCCGATCGCCCGCGGACGGAAACGCGAGAAGGGGGCGGACATGGAGTCCGCCCCCTTCGGGGATGCGCGCCGCTGAAGTGGGTCTAGCGGGCGAGGCCCTGGGTGTCGATGCCGTCGCCGTTCCAGTCGCCGATGACGGGCAGGTCCCCGGTGGTGTTGCCGTAACCGATCGCCCTGG
>NZ_JBICTU010000088.1:0-1078 GCF_043197795.1 Sphaerisporangium sp. NPDC049003 | reverse complement strand
GGACGACGTAGTCGGATCGGCCGGGTTCCAGTTGGTCCAGGAACCACAGTCCCCGCTGCGCGGACGACAACGGCACCGGCTTCGAACGATCCCGCGGCACCGGCCGCGACTCCTCCTGGACGGCGGCGCGCATGCCGGGCAGCAGGGCACCCAGCTCGGCGATGGTGGGGGCTTGGAACAGCGCCCGCAGGGGCACCTCCACGTCCAGTTCGCGGCGCAGGCGCGCGATGACCTTGAAGGCGAGGAGCGAGTGGCCGCCGAGGTCGAAGAAGTTGTCGTGGATGCCGGGGTCGGCGGCGCCGAGGACGTCCTGCCAGATGCCGGCGATGAGGTGCTCGGTGGGGGTGCGCGGCCGGGTGCCGGTGGGGTCGTGGATGGTGGCCGGGGCGGGCAGGGCTTTGTAGTCGGTCTTGCCGTTGGGCGTCAGCGGAAGGGCGGGAAGGGTCATGAACCCGGTGGGGATCATGTACGGGGGCAGCGTGCGGGCGGCGTGGGCCTTGAGGTCGTGAGGGCTTGGCGGAGTGACGCCGGGAGCGGGCACAAGGTAGGCGATCAGCCGCTGGACGCCGGGGGTGTCCTCGCGGACGGTGACCGCGGCGGAGGCGACGGCGGGGTGGCCGATCAGGGTCGCTTCGATCTCGCCGAGCTCGATCCGGTATCCGCGGAGCTTGACCTGGTTGTCGATGCGACCAAGGAACTCCAGCTCTCCGGTGGGCAGCCAGCGGCACAGGTCTCCGGTGCGGTACAGGCGTTGCCGGTGTCCGCCGAGGTCGAGCTCGACGAACCTCTCCTCGGTCAGCTGTGGCCGGTTGAGGTAGCCCCGGGCCACGCAGATGCCGCCCAGCAGGCATTCTCCGGCCACTCCAACCGGTACCGGCCGGCCGCCCGGGTCCACCACGTACGCCTGGGTGTTGGTGATGGGTACGCCGACCGGGATCGCGGCGGCGGTGTTGTCGTCATCGACCTGGCGGGTCAGCGACATCACGTTGGCGACGGAGCATTCGGTGGCGCCGTACTCGTTGTAGATGACGGTGCCGGGTTCGCAGACGGCGAGTATCCGGCGGGCGAGGTCGGTGGT
>NZ_JBICTU010000087.1:0-1083 GCF_043197795.1 Sphaerisporangium sp. NPDC049003 | reverse complement strand
CGAGGTGCTGGAGAAGGTCGGTCTGCTGCTGCACATCGGTGTCATGCTGGTGTTCCTGGTGATCGTGGTGAACTCCAAGCACCTGCACATCTTCACGGCGCCGCTGAACGTCATGTTCTCCCGCCGCCCCGACGGCCTGGGCGCGGTGCCCGAGATGCGCAGCAACGGCAAGGTGCTCGACTTCGAGGAGGCCGACCCCGACACCGACGTCTTCGGCCGGGGCAAGATCGAGGACACCACCTGGAAGGGGTTCCTGGACTTCTACACCTGCACCGAGTGCGGCCGGTGCCAGTCGCAGTGCCCGGCGTGGAACACCGACAAGCCGCTGTCGCCCAAGATGCTCATCCTGGACCAGCGTGACCACGCGTTCGCGATCGCGCCGTACCTGCTGGCCAGTGAGGAAGAGCGGGCGAACCTCCCCGAGGACGTGCTGGCCCTTGCGGGCAAGCCGCTGGTCGGCGAGGAGGGTGTGATCCACCCCGACGTGCTGTGGTCGTGCACCAACTGCGGCGCGTGCGTCGAGCAGTGCCCGGTCGACATCGAGCACATCGACCACATCATCGACATGCGCCGCTACCAGGTGATGATCGAGTCGAACTTCCCCTCCGAAGCGGGCGTCATGCTCAAGAACCTGGAGAACAAGGGCAACCCGTGGGGGGTGTCGGAGAGCAAGCGGGCCGAGTGGATCGAGGAGCTGGCCTCCCGGCCTGTCGACCCGATCGAGGTCCTGGTCATCGACGAGAAGGTCCCCGACGACCTTGAGTACCTGTTCTGGGTCGGCTGCGCCGGCGCCCTGGAGGACCGCGCCAAGAAGACCACCAAGGCCGTCGCCGAGCTGCTCCACATCGCCGGGGTGAAGTTCGGGGTGCTCGGCCCGATGGAGGCGTGCACCGGTGACCCGGCGCGCCGCCTGGGCATGGAGTTCTTGTTCAACATGCTCGCCCAGCAGAACATCGAGACCCTGAACGAGGCCGGGGTCAAGAAGATCGTGGCCACCTGCCCGCACTGCTTCAACACCCTGGCCAACGAGTATCCGCAGCTCGGCGGCATGTTCGAGGTGGTACACCACACCCAGCTGCTGGC
>NZ_JBICTU010000086.1:0-1195 GCF_043197795.1 Sphaerisporangium sp. NPDC049003 | reverse complement strand
CGTGTAGAACGCTCGTGCCGATTGGATAGGTGCTGATCACGTTCGATCGGCGCTTGGGAGGCAGAGTGACGCAACCGGTCAAGGTGCGCAGGCTCACAGACCAGGAAGGACAGAAGCTGCAACGGATCGTGCGGCGCGGCACGATGAGCACGGTCCGCTATCGGCGAGCGATGATCCTGCTGGCCTCGGCCGGCGGCAACACGGTGCCGGTCATCGCCCGCCTGGTGGCCGCCGATGAGGACACCGTGCGCGATGTCATTCATCGCTTCAACGAGATCGGGCTGGCCTGCCTGGACCCTCAGTGGGCGGGAGGCCGTCCCCGCCTGCTGAGTCCTGATGATGAGGCGTTCATCGCGCAGACGGCCACCACGCGACCAGCCAAACTCGGCCGACCGTTCACCCGCTGGTCCATCCGCAAGCTCCTGGACTACCTGCGCCGCCTGCCGGGCCGTGCCCTCACCCTCGGCCGGGAGACGTTACGCACCCTGTTGGCCCGCCACGGCATCACCTTCCAGCGCACCAAGACCTGGAAGGAATCCCCCGACCCGGACTTCGACGCCAAACTCGACGCGATCGAGTACGCCCTCACCCACCGGCCCGCGCGCACCTTCGCCTTCGACGAGTTCGGACCACTGGGCATCCGGCCCACCGCCGGGACGGGCTGGGCGCCGCACGGCAAACCGGACCGGCTGCCGGCCACCTACCGCCGCACCCAGGGCGTGACCTACTTTCACGGCTGCTACGCGGTCGGCGATGACCTGCTGTGGGGCATCAACCGTGCCCGCAAGGGCATCGACCCCACCTGGACCGCCCTGAAGTCGATCCGCGCCGCCCGACCCGATGGCGCCCCGATCTACGTGATCTTGGACAACCTGTCGGCGCACAAGAACTGGCGCATCCGCACCTGGGCCAATAAGAACAAGGTCAGGCTGCTGTTCACGCCGACCTACGCCTCCTGGGCCAACCCGATCGAGGCGCACTTCGGCCCGTTACGCCAGTTCACTCTGGCCAACTCCGACCATCCCAACCACACGGTCCAAACCCGCGCCCTGCACGCCTACCTGCGCTGGCGCAACGCCCATGCCCGCCACCCCGACGTGATGGCCGCCCAACGCCGCGAACGCGCCCGCATCCGTAGTGAGAAGGGCATCCGCTGGGGCGGCCGGCCCCTCGCACCAGCAGCCTGAAAGCTTAC
>NZ_JBICTU010000085.1:0-1379 GCF_043197795.1 Sphaerisporangium sp. NPDC049003 | reverse complement strand
CTAGTGTCGTGCACCTGAAATCTGTCGGATAATTTCTTATTCTGATGTGTATGAGGCATCCAGGTCCGTCTGCGGTACCGATCGAGTTAACCGATGTTGAGCGTGCTTTGCTGTGCGGCCTGACGGCGCAGGCGTCGGAACTGGCGAGCCGCGCGAAGATCGTGCTGGCCTGCGCCGAGCCCGGGGTCAGCAACGCTGAGGTGGCACGGGAACTCGGTATGAGTGTGGCGACGGTCCGCCGGTGGCGAACCGCCTTTGCCGAAGGCGGGACACAGGCCCTGCTCGACAAGCCCCGGACGGGGCGGCCGAAGGCTGAGCTGACGGTGAGCGACGAGGAACGCGCGACACTGCAGAAATGGGCACGCCGGGCGAAGTCCTCGCAGGTCCTGGCGATGCGCTCGCAGATCGTCCTGGCGTGCGCGGCGGGAAAGGACAACAAGCAGATCGCCGCGGAGTTGCGGGTCCACCCCGACACGGTGTCCAAGTGGCGTACCCGGTTCCTGCGGCTGAGGCTGGAGGGGCTGATGGATGAGCAGCGGCCGGGCCGGCCGCCGTCCATCAGCCTGGACCAGGTCGAACAGGTCGTGGTGGCGACGCTGGAGCAGACCCCCAAGGACGCCACGCACTGGTCGCGCACCTTGATGGCCCAGCGCAGCGGACTGAGCAAGTCGACGATCGGGCGGATCTGGCGGGACTTCGGCCTCAAGCCGCACCAGGCCGATACCTTCAAGCTGTCGACCGATCCGCTGTTTGTGGAGAAGGTCGTCGATGTCGTAGGCCTCTACCACAACCCGCCTGAACGCGCGGTGGTTTTGTGCGTGGATGAGAAGTCCCAGATCCAGGCCCTTGATCGATCTCAGCCGGTGCTGCCGATGATGCCGGGCATGCCCGAGCGGCGGACCCACGACTACGTGCGCAACGGGATCACCAGCCTGTTCGCCGCGTTCAACATCGCCGACGGGACCGTGATCGGCGAGTTGCACCGCCAGCACCGCGCCGCCGAGTTCAAGAAGTTCCTCGCCACGATCGACAAGGCGGTGCCGGCCGAGCTGGACATCCACCTGATCTGTGACAACTACGGCACCCACAAGACCCCGGCGATCAAGGCGTGGCTGGCTCGGCATCCCCGGTTCCACATGCATTTCACCCCGACCGGCTCCTCGTGGATCAATCAGGTCGAGCGGTGGTTCGGCTTCCTGACCGACCAGTTGATCAGGCGCGGAGTCCACAAAAGCGTCCAGTCTCTGGAGAAGGACATCCGCACCTGGATCGATCAGTGGAACGACAACCCACGCCCGTTCGTGTGGAAGAAGACCGCAGAGGAAATCCTCGAATCCCTCGCCCGATATTGCCGACGAATTTCTGGCGCGGGACACTAG
>NZ_JBICTU010000084.1:0-1431 GCF_043197795.1 Sphaerisporangium sp. NPDC049003 | reverse complement strand
GGAAATGCCAAGCCGCCACAGATGGAAAGGCACGGTTCCCGAAGATCAGAGGTATCTGAGGCCACCTGATCTGAAGAGGAAACCGTGCCTGTCGTGCCATCATCGCTGATCAGCGCTGCCGACCGCGAGCAGCTTGAGCAATCGGTTCTGGATTCGGCGAGTCGGCTGAGTCTTATGGATCGGTTCGCGATGGTTTCCGATCCGCGGTCGCGGCGTGGACGACGGCATTCGCTGGCATCGGTCCTGGCGTTGATCGCGTGTGCGACCGTGGCCGTTGGCGGTGACTCGCTGACCGCGATCGAGCAATGGGCCGACAACGCGCCCCAGCCGGTCCTGGCTGACCTGCTGGTGTGGCGCAATCCGCTGACCGGGTTGCACCAGCCGCCCAGCGAGCGGACGATGCGCCGGGTCCTGGCCGACCTCGACGGCGAACAGCTCGACCGGCAGATCGGTGGCTTCCTGGGCGATCTTGCCACAGGAAGGCCGCAGGACCGCGGCCCGATCCCGGCCTGGCCCGATCGGCGAACCGAGCGGGAGGCGCGGCGTGTCGCCAGGCGCCAGGATGCGCTCGTCTCGGGGCTGCTGAGGGGATACGCCGCTGACGGTAAGACGCTCAGGGGCGCCCGCCGTGGCGAGGACGGCCGGGTCCATCTGCTCGGCCTGGCCGCCCACGCCGACGCCACGGTGCGTGCCCAACGTCAGATCCCCGCCAAGACCAGCGAGATCGCCGCCCTGGACGGGCTGCTGGACCAGGTGAACCCCGGGGAACTGGTCGGGGCCGTCATCACCGCGGACGCGTTGCATACCCAGCGCAGCTCCGCCCGCTGCCTGGTCGCAAACCATCACGGCCACTACGTCCTGATCGTCAAAGCCAATCAGCCCACCCTGCACGCCGCCGTGTTCAAGGCGTTGACCGGCACCGATGCGGCGTTCACCGGCGCCACCCACATCGAGCACGATCGTGGGCACGGCCGTACCGAACAACGGATCACCCGCGTGGCCCCGGCACAGGGCCTTGACTTCCCGTACGCCGCTCAGGTGTTCCGCATCCTGCGCTATCGCGGCGGCCTGGACGGGCAGCGTCGCAGCAAGGAAGTGGTCTACGGCATCACCGATCTGACCGCCGAACAGGCCCAGGCAGCACAGATCGCCGCCTACGTGCGTGGTCACTGGAACGCCATCGAGAATGGTACCCACCACGTCCGCGACGTGACCTTCCACGAGGACGCCGGCCAGGCCCGAACCGGGACCATTCCCCGCGCCCTGGCCTCCTTCCGCAACCTCGCCATCGGCGCCCTGCGTCACGCGGGCCACGTCAACATCGCCCACGGCCGGCGCCACCACGTCTACAGCCACCGACGCACCCTCAATCTGTTCAAGATGGAAGTGAGGGAATCAAGCTGACCAAATCACAAACTCGCCGGGGCCCTG
>NZ_JBICTU010000083.1:0-1475 GCF_043197795.1 Sphaerisporangium sp. NPDC049003 | reverse complement strand
ACCGGCTCAGGACCTGGGCCCGCGATGTCCGCGGTCGTGGCTCCGGGAACGGGGTCCGGGCCGGCGGTGAGCACGAGATTGGCGAGCGTGCCCTTGCCCGCGGTGTCCAGCCGCCAGGAGGCGGCATCCGGAAGAAGCAGAAGGTCGTCTGACTGGACCCGGGCGAGGCGGGGCGTGTGGACGACACCCTGGCGAAGGGCGAACTGGCCTTCCCCATCCTCCAGGAGGTGACGGGTGAGCAGGTGCCGAATCTGCTGACAGGAAGCTTCGTGGTGATCGGTGTCCAGTAGCGCGAAACGATGGGGATATTCGTTCTGGGCAGTGCGAACCAGCCCCCACACAGCGGCCTGAGCAAGATCGGGCGATCCGTCCAAAGGACCCGTCGTTACGGCGTGGTGAGTGAGAACGATCAGGCGGGTGTCAGCCAGCCGAGGATCGTCAATCCATGCGTGCAGCTGCTTCAGAGCTTGCTCGGTGACGGCGTGAACAGCCTCCGGGACGTCGACACGGCCGTGGTCGACGAGAGGGGGAAGCCAGATGACCAGCGCTGGATCCTCTGTGCCGATCGAGCTCGGTTCGTCGATCAGCGCGGTCAGGTCCCGATGGACGGGAACGCCGCCGATCGCTGTGGCCACCTCGATCGCTCGCTCCGGGTCCTGCTCGGCCAGCACAGCGCAGCGGGGCAGCCGTCGTTCCGCGACATCCGCCGGCACGGGCCTGGTGTCCGCTGCCCAGGAGAGCTGGAACAGATTCGAGCTGACATCGGAGACCCCGGCAGGAGCACTGTTCAGCGTGCCTGTGTCGCTGGAGCGGAGAGTGAGAGTCTCGATGGTGATGACGGGCCCGTCCGCGGGATCCGTGGCGCTGACGCTGATGGTGTCGGCGTCGACGGTCGTGATGCGTACCCGGAGCTTGGTGGCATGAGTGGCGTGGAGTCTGATCCCCGACAAGGCGAACGGCATCGGCACACTGTCGCTGCTTGTGTCGGTGGTCGTGATGAGAAGGAGGGGGTGAAGTGCTGCGTCGAGGAGGGCGGGATGGATGGTGTGGCCATCGGGGTCCAGGCTTTCGGGAAGCTGGATTTCGGCGTAGAGGTTCTCACCTTGACGCCAGATCGCGCTCAGGGCCTGAAAGGCGGGACCGTACTGGTAACCGCGGGTGGCCAGCCGCTCATACAGACCGTCCACCTCGACGGCGTGCGCGCCCGGCGGCGGCCACGAATGCCACTCGGCTGTCGCAGGCGAGGCAGCGGCGTCCGGGGACAGGTACCCGGTCGCGTGTAGCGTCCAGGTGTTCTGTCCTTCCCGGTCGGTGCGGTGGGGTCGTGAGTGAACGCTGAAGGCGCATCGGTCGTTCCGCGTTGGTTCGACGATGAGCTGGAGGTCCACCGCCGCGTCGGCGTCCAGCACCAACGGCGCCTGTAGCACCAGTTCATCGACCACCTGATGACCGGCGTGATCACCGGCCCGCAGCAC
>NZ_JBICTU010000082.1:0-1498 GCF_043197795.1 Sphaerisporangium sp. NPDC049003 | reverse complement strand
CTAATGGAAGCTACCGGGTCGGCTGATCGGGCAGACTCGGTGCCTGGTAGCCGCGAGTGAGTGAGTACTTCCAACCGCTGGACCGATCTTGAGTCCTGGGGTCAGACCGTGCCCTCACCCGTGGTCGGGGGCCTTGATCACTGATGGGATGTCGTGCCCGCCCCTATGGGGGCGTGAGTACTGGTCCATTAGCACGCCGACCGGCTCCTGCAGGCTGCTTGATCGTGTAGTCGAGGGGTTGGAGGATCGGGTGCTGTTCGTCGGTGATGACTGGGCTGAGGACCATCACGACGTGGAGGTGCAGGACGAGCAGGGCCGGGCGGTCAAGCGGGCCCGGCTGCCCGAGGGCGCTGCCGGGGTGGCCCGCTTCCACGAGCTGGTCGCTTCCTTCCTGCCCGACGACGCCGAGCCGGCCGAGGTGCTGGTGTGCATCGAGACCGACCGGGGGCCGTGGGTGCGAGCGCTGGTCGCGGCCGGGTACCGGGTGTTCGGGGTGAACCCTAAGCAGGCCGCCCGGCACCGTGAGGTGATGGGCAACTCCGGCGCCAAGAGCGACAAGGCCGACGCGCACGCGCTGGCCGACATGGTGCGCACTCGCCGGCACCAACTCCGCGAGGTCGCCGCAGACTCCGATGAGGCCGAGGCAGTCAAGGTCGTCGCTCGCGCGCATCAGACGATGATCTGGGAACGGACCCGTCACATGCTGCGGCTCCGCTCGGCGTTGCGGGACTACTTCCCCGCTGCCCTGGCCGCCTACCAGCCGCTCGGCCTCACCAGTACCGCCGTCCTGGTGCTGCTGGCCAAGGCCCCGACACCGGCCGCGGCCGCTAGGTTGACCATCACCCAGATCACCGCGGCACTCAAGGGCTACCGCGACAAGCCCGCCAAAGCCGCCGCCATCCAGGTCGAACTGCGCGCCGAGCACCTCGGGCAAAGCGACCTGGTCGCCACGGCCTACGCGGCCACCGTAACGGCGACTGTCGCGGTCCTGCAGACCCTCAACACCCAGATCAACACCCTCGAACGGCAGGTCGAGGCCCATTTTGGGCGGCACCCGGACGCTGAGATCCTCCTCAGCCAGCCCGGCATCGGCGTCATCCTCGGCGCCCGGGTGCTCGCAGAGTTCGGCGACGCGAAAGGCCGCTACACCAGCGCCAAGGCCCGCAAGAACTACGCCGGAACCTCACCCATCACCCGCCAGTCCGGCAAGTCCAAGACCGTCCACGCCCGCTTCATCCACAATGACCGGCTCATCGACGCCCTCCACATGCAAGCCAGCGCCGCCATCCTCCACGACACAGCCGTCCGCGCCTACTACGACCAGCTCAAAACTCGCGACGTCAGCCACAACGCCGCCCTGCGCCAAGTCGGCAACCGCCTCGTCGGCATCCTTCACGGCTGCCTCAAAACACACACCCCCTACGACCAAGCAACCGCCTGGTCACACCGACAGAACGATTTTGCCGCTTGACAGCCCAGCTCCAGGGATGTCTGACCC
>NZ_JBICTU010000081.1:0-1588 GCF_043197795.1 Sphaerisporangium sp. NPDC049003 | reverse complement strand
TGTCGGCGTACGGATTCCTGTGCAGGCCTAGGTACGAATTGACGTGCAGAGCTCTGTGACGATTAGGCCGTCGCGGTGATGTTGGTGTCGACGGCAGCCAGGCGGTTCTTCAGCCGGTAGCTGGGGCCGTTGATGGCGAGGATCTCGCAGTGGTGCAGGAGCCGGTCGAGGATGGCGGTGGCCAGGACCTCGTCGCCGAACACCTGTCCCCATTCGCTGAAAGCCTTGTTCGAGGTCAGCAGGATAGAGCCCTTCTCGTACCTTTTACTGATCAGCTGGAAGACGAGGTTGGCTTCGTCGCGGGCCAGTGGCAGATACCCGACCTCGTCCAGGACCAGGACGTGCGGCCGCAGGTAGAAGCGGAGTTTGGAGGTGAGTCGGCCGATGGTGTCGGCGGCTTTCAGTTGCCGGACCATGTCGTCCAGGGTGGTGAAGTAGACGGTGAACCCGGCCCGGCAGGCTGCGACGGCCAGCGCGACCGCCAGGTGTGTCTTGCCTACTCCGGGCGGTCCCAGGAGTGCGGCGTTGGCCTTGGCCTCGACGAACGCCAGGGTGGCCAGGTCCCGGATTTTGCGGGGGTCGAGTTCGGGCTGGTAGGCGAAGTCGTACTCCTCCAAGGTCTTGTGGTGCGGCATCTTCGACAGCCGCAGGGCATGCTTGAGCCGTCGTTCCTCGCGGACGGCGAGTTCCTCTTCGAGCACGAGGTCGAGGAAGTCGAGGTAGCCCATCTGGGCGGCGTCGGCCCGGCCGACATGATCGGTCAGGGTCTGGGTGAGGTGCGGTAGCCCGAGTTTGGTCGCGGTCGCCCGGATCCTGGTAGTGATCAGCTCGCTCACGTGGTGTCCTTCGGGCCGGGGCTGGTGTGGAACGGGCTGATCCCGCTGATCTGGTCATAGACCGACAGAGGCCGGCGGCCGACCTCGACCTTGGCGGCGTCGGCCCGGGCGAGCAGGAACCGCAGCGACCCCGACGGTTCCCGGTCCCGGTCCCGGGGATGGCAGGGCAGGTGGTCTTCCCTGCTGCTGGTGGTAGAGCGGGTATGTCCGTCGGGCAGGGCGCTCCAGTGGTCTGGATCGACGATGCGGGCGCCGCGGCCGACCGCCCGTGGGTGGATGGCGAGCAGGGTGACGCCGTGGCTGTCGGGGACGGTGGCGTGCAGGCTGACGGTGGCGGCCGAGGTCCGCACTTCGACGAGTTGGCGGTGGAACACCTTGGTGGCGGGCACCGAGTACAGGTTGGCTTCGAACGCGACCAGGCAGTCCTTGCCGACGTGCCGCAGATGCCGCTCCACGACGCGATAGGGCTTGGATGGCACCGGCCGCAGAGCCTGATGGTCCCGGCGGGCCCGGACCCCGATCACCTCGCCGTGGGTGCGGTGGGTGACTTTCCGGCGCAACGGAACCCAGGCCAAAAACGCCCGGTCGAGTTCCTCGATTGAACAGAACGCCCGACCGGCCAGGACATGGTCCCGGACGATGGTCACCTGCCGTTCCACCCGGCCTTTCCCGGTTGGCCGGTAGGCGGCCAGCACGTCGATGGTGTAGTCGTAGTGGCCGGCGAACGCCACCGCCTCGGGATGCAACGGCAC
>NZ_JBICTU010000080.1:0-1604 GCF_043197795.1 Sphaerisporangium sp. NPDC049003 | reverse complement strand
CGGAACCTGTCAAACGTGTTGAGACATCAGGCTACTTGTGTGGTTTGTGGTGAAGCGCCGTCGTCTTGAGACGTGAGTGGTTTGTTGATCCACACTCGTGAGGGCAGCGGCGGTGGGCAGGGCCGCCGACCATGGAACCGCTCGGGGTGGGCCAGGAACGCCGCGTTTAGCGTGGCGGCGCGCCTGGCGTGGATCTCAGCCACCGAGCCGTCATGCACCGATGCCGGGGTGTGCATTCCGATACCGGAATGGCGATGCTCATTGTTGTAGTACCGGAAGAACTGGTCGCAAAAGACGCCTCCATCTTCGATGGACCCGAACACCCCGGGGAACGCGGGACAGTACTTGAGTGTTTTAAACTGCGCTTCAGAGTACGGGTTGTCGTTGGACACACGAGGCCGTGAATGGGACTGGTCGATTCCCAGCAGCGAGAGCAGACCGGAAACGGTGTTCGAGGTCATCGAGGTGCCACGGTCGGCATGGATCCCGACGGGGGCGATCCCGCCGTTGGCCTCGATCGCGTGCTCGATGAACTCCCGGGCAAGGGTTCCCGTCTCCGTCGGCCAGATCTCCCACCAGACCACTTTCCGCGAGAAGATATCGATGATGACATACAGCAGATAGTAGACGCCGCGCACCGGTCCTTTCAGTTTCGTAATATCCCACGACCACACCTGATTCGGCCCGTCGGCTTCCAGTTCGGGTTTCTTCTTCGCTGGATGGACGGCCTGGACGCGCCGCTCACCGGACTGGCCGCGCTGGCGCAGCAGCCGGTACATCGTGGCCTGCGAGCACAGGTAGACGCCCTCGTCCAGCAGGGTCGCCCACACCTGGCCCGGCGACTTGTCGGCGAACCGGGGTGAGTCCAGTACGGCCAGCACCTGCTCGCGCTCGTGTTCGGACAATTCGGCCGGGTGATGAAACGGGCGGCGTGGGCCCAGCCGGGGCGGGGAGGGATTACGCCGCCGGTGCAACGTGGCCCGCGACCTCCCCAAGATCGCACATGCCCTGGCCGTGCCGAGCAACTCCTCCATTTCCGGGAAATGCTCGTCGATGACCCGACTCAGTTCGTGTCGGAGTCCGCGCTGCTTGAGATGTCCTGAAGCAGCGCGAATGCTTTTCCCGCTATGTCAAGCGCGGTCCTGGTCTTCCCGAGTTCGCCGCTGAGCTTCTCGTTTTTGGCCTCCAGTTTTGCCGCGTCGGCCTTGAGCTTTCTGTTCTCGGCCCGCAACCGGGCCAGCTCCTCCGACTCCGTGCTCTTTTTCGGCTTACCCGTCGAAGCGGCCAGTGTCCCGTTCTCCTGCTGCTTTCGCCAGTGCTCGATGTGGGAGTGATACAGCTTTTCCTTGCGCATCAGCGCGCCACGTTCGGGGCTGCCCTCGGGCAGTGCGTCATAGGCCGCCAAGATCCGCGCCTTGTAGGCGGCGGTGAAGGTCCGGCGCACCGGCCGGCGCACCCGATCGTCGGTCACCAGACCATCCTGCCCCCTCATGGCGGCCTGGTCTGCGAGGGTCATCGTCACTGTCTCGATCGTCCTGTCTAGCTCTGTTTCACATCATGAGGACTCATTCGTCCTATGTCTCACAAGAGTCTGACAGAGAGGG
>NZ_JBICTU010000079.1:0-1657 GCF_043197795.1 Sphaerisporangium sp. NPDC049003 | reverse complement strand
CCAACGGCGCGATGCTGCTGGGCTCGGAGATCGGCGCCGCGCTGACCGCCATCGAGCCCCTCGGGGTCGACGTGATCGGGCTCAACTGCGCGACCGGCCCGGCCGAGATGAGCGAGCACCTGCGCTACCTCGCCAGGCACAGCCGCGCGCGGCTGTCGTGCATGCCCAACGCGGGCCTGCCGGTGCTGACCGCCGACGGCGCCTACTACCCGCTGGCCCCGGAGGAACTGGCCGCAGCGCACGACGGCTTCACCCGTGAGTACGGGCTGGCGCTGGTCGGCGGGTGCTGCGGCACCACCCCCGAGCATCTGCGCCGGGTGGTCGAGCGGGTCCGTGGCCGTGAGCAGGCCGAGCGCCGCCCCCGTCCGGAGGCGGGTGCGGCGTCGTTGTACCAGCATGTGCCGTTCCGTCAGGACACCTCGTATCTGGCGATCGGTGAGCGTACCAACGCCAATGGGTCGAAGGCGTTCCGTGAGGCGATGCTGGCCGAGCAGTGGGATGAGTGTGTGGACATCGCGCGTGCTCAGTCGCGTGATGGGGCGCACATGCTCGATCTGTGTGTGGATTATGTGGGTCGTGACGGTGTGGCGGATATGAAGGAGCTGGCGTTCCGGTTCGCCACGGCCTCGACGTTGCCGATCGTGCTGGACTCCACCGAGCCCGCTGTGCTGGAGGCGGGTCTGGAGATGCTGGGCGGGCGGGCCGTTGTGAACTCGGTGAACTACGAGGACGGCGATGGGCCGGATTCGCGGTTCCAGCGGATCATGAGGCTGGTCAAGGAGCACGGTGCCGGGGTGGTGGCCCTGACGATCGATGAGGAGGGTCAGGCGCGTACGGCGGAGTGGAAGGTCCGGGTGGCCGTACGGCTGATCGAGGACCTGACGGTCAACTGGGGCATGAAGGTGGAGGACATCCTCGTCGACGTGCTCACCTTCCCGATCGCCACCGGGCAGGAGGAGACCCGCAGGGATGCGATCGAGTCGATCGAGGCGATCCGGGAGCTCAAGCGCCGTTATCCCAGCGTCCAGACGACCTCCGGCTTGTCGAACATTTCGTTCGGGTTGAATCCGGCGGCGCGGATCGTGTTGAACTCGGTGTTTTTGAATGAGTGTGTGAACGCGGGGTTGGATTCGGCGATCGTGCACGCGTCGAAGATCTTGCCGATGGCGCGGATTCCTGATGAGCAGCGTGAGGTCGCGCTGGACATGGTGTATGACCGGCGGCGGGAGGGTTATGACCCGTTGCAGCGGTTCATGGAGTTGTTCGCGGGGGTGGACGCGGCGTCGATGCGGCAGGATCGGGCGGCTGAGCTGCTGGGGTTGCCGTTGTGGGAGCGGTTGAAGCGGCGGATCGTTGATGGGGAGAAGAAGGGGCTGGAGGCGGATCTGGAGGAGGGTCTGGGCCGGCGTCCCGCTTTGGAGATCATCAATGAGGTGCTGCTGGATGGCATGAAGACCGTGGGGGAGTTGTTCGGGTCGGGTCAGATGCAGTTGCCGTTTGTGTTGCAGTCGGCTGAGGTGATGAAGACGGCGGTGGCGTATCTGGAGCCGCATATGGATCGGGTGGAGGGGGAGTCCAAGGGGCGGATCGTGCTGGCCACGGTCAAGGGTGATGTGCATGACATCGGGAAGAATCTGGTGGACATCATTTTGTCCAA
>NZ_JBICTU010000078.1:0-1901 GCF_043197795.1 Sphaerisporangium sp. NPDC049003 | reverse complement strand
GACGACGTAGGAGGCGCACTTGTCGATCTCGGTGGGCGCGCAGTGCTGCCAGACGTTGGCGTCGCCCTTGAGGAGCAGCTTGTCGGCGTCCTTCACCGCGACGCGCTCCACGCCGAACTTGATCAGCGACAGAGAGTCCTTGGCGTAGTAGGTCTCGTCGAAGACCACCGCGTTGGGCGAACCCAGGCGGTTGAAGCGCAGGAACGCGGCGAAACCGGCCACCAGCAGCGGTCCCAGCCACCCCCACAGGGGGCTTCCCTGGAAAGGCGGAACCAGCCGGTCGCGTACCGATCCCGGCTGTGCGGGCTCGTCGCGCGGCTCCGGCTGCTCGAAGTCCTGGTTGGGGAAGTCCGTCAGGGCCATCCGGACATCGTACGGGGCGGCTATTACGTCCAGCCTAAGAAACACCTCTTACGTACCCAATTGGGGGACTCATGCCCGAAGGTGCTGTGCTGATGACCTCTCCGTGCATGGGAGAGGATGGGCATGTGAACGACAACGGCAGGCTGGTGCTGGCGGGTGCTCCGATCGGGCGGGTCGACGACGCCTCCGCCCGGCTGCGCGAGGCGTTATCGACCGCGGACGTCGTCGCGGCCGAGGACACCCGCCGGCTGCGCAGGCTCGTCGCCGACCTCGGAGTCACGCTCGGCGGACGAGTGGTGTCCTACTACGACGCCAACGAGACGGCACGGGCCAAGGAACTGCTCGGCGCCCTGCAGGACGGTGAGACCGTGCTGGTCATCACCGACGCGGGCATGCCCGGGGTCTCCGATCCCGGCTACCGCCTGACCCACCTCGCCGTCGAGGCGGGCATCCCGGTGACGGCGCTCCCCGGGCCGTCGGCGGTCACCACGGCGCTGGCGATCTCGGGGCTGCCGAGCGACCGGTTCTGCTTCGAGGGGTTCCCGCCCCGCAAGCCGGGGGAGCGCGCCCGGCGGCTGGCGGCCCTGGCGGCCGAGGAGCGCACGATGGTGTTCTTCGAGGCGCCGCACCGGCTCCAGGCCTGTCTCGCCGCGATGGCCGAGGCGTTCGGCCCCGAGCGGCCGGCCGCCGTCTGCCGCGAGCTCACCAAGACCTACGAGGAGGTACGGCGGGGCGGGCTCGCCGAGCTGGCCGAATGGGCCGGGGGGAACGTGCGGGGCGAGATCACGCTGGTCGTCGCCGGGCACGAGCCGGGCACGGTCGAGCCCGACCTCCAGGAGCTCGTGTACGAGGTCGCCCGCAGGGAGGAGGCGGGGGTGTCGCGCAAGCAGGCGATCGTCGACGTGGCCAAGTCGGCGGGCATCCCGAAGCGCGACCTCTACGACGCGGTCCACCGGTGACGCTCCAGAACGCCGTCCACTGGTGACGCTCTAAGAACGCCGGGCCACTGTAGACGTTCTAAGAACGCCGGGCCACCGGTGATGTTCTACGAGGCTGTCCACCGGTGAGGGCGGTCGCTCCGGGTCTCCTTCTTGATCCTCTGGTTGCGGGCCGCCCGTGGCGCATAGGGTGCCCGGGTGGCTGTTCGCGCCTTCCCCCTAAGATTTGCTGGAATCTTGCGACTTTCCGGGAAACCGCCCACCGCATCGGCCGAGCGACCCGCCTCGGTCCCCACGGTGCGCGACCGGCTGGTTCCGCCTTTCCAGGGAAGCCCCCTGTGGGGATGGCTCGGGCCGCTGCTGGTGGCCGTCTTCGGGGCCCTGACGCGCTTCAACCGCCTGGGGTCCCCCAAGGACATCGTCTTCGACGAGACCTACTACGCCAAGGACGCGCTGTCACTGCTCACGTACGGCGTCGAGCGCACCTTCCTCGGCACGACCAAGAACCCCATCGCCGACCCCCGGCTGCTGGCCGGCAGGAAAGACCTCTGGGTCACCTGCACCCCGGACAATCTCGACCCCTGCGCGCTGTACGTGGCG
>NZ_JBICTU010000077.1:0-2121 GCF_043197795.1 Sphaerisporangium sp. NPDC049003 | reverse complement strand
CGTCCACGGACTCAGCCCCGACTGGGAGGCGTTGTATCCCGACCCGCCGGTCACCAAGCGACCCGAACTACCGACCTACCCCTTCCAGCACCAGCGGTACTGGCTCACCTCGACGGTGGGAGCGGATGTGTCGGCGGCGGGCCTCGGGGTTTCGGACCATCCGTTGGTGGGCGCGGTGGCCGAACTGGCCGACCAGGGTCAGGTGGTGTTGACGGGGCGGCTTTCGCTGCGGGAACATCCCTGGCTCGCCGATCATGCCGTGGCCGGCAGGGTGCTGGTGCCGGGTACCGCGTTCGTGGATCTGGTGCTGCGGGCCGGTGATCACGCCGGTCATCAGGTGGTCGATGAACTGGTGCTACAGGCGCCGTTGGTGCTGGACGCCGACGCGGCGGTGGACCTTCAGGTCATCGTCGGGGCACCGCGGGACAACCGGTGCGCGTTCAGTGTTCATTCGCGTCCGTACAGTGCGGGCGGGGGCGTGCAGGAGACCTGGACGTCGCACGCGAGCGGGCACCTGTCCCCGGTGCCGGGTGCTTCGTCCGCGGTGGCGGACTGGGGTTCGTGGCCGCCGCCGGGCGCGCACGCTGTTGAGGTGGACGGTCTGTATGAGCGGCTGGCCACCTGTGGTTACCAGTACGGTCCCGCCTTCCAGGCCGTGAACGCGATCTGGCGTCAGGGTGATGACCTCTATGCCGAGGTCCGGCTCCCCGAAAGCCTGGACGGCCGGGGTCACGGCATCCATCCCGCCCTCCTGGACGCGGCACTTCACCCCCTCCTCCTGCTCACCACCGCCGATACCAGCAGCGACACCGGCACCGGTGGCGGCAGCGTGCGGCTGCCGTTCGCGTTGTCGGGGATCACGCTGCACGCGACCGACGCCACCACGCTGCGGGTACGCGTCACCACGATCGACGCCGACACCTTCAGCCTCACCGCCACGGATCCCGCGGACGGGCCCGTCATCACCATCGACGCCCTCACCCTCCGCTCCAGCGACACAGGCACGCTGAACAGTGCTCCTGCCGGGGTCTCCGATGTCAGCTCGAATCTGTTCCAGCTCTCCTGGGCAGCGGACACCAGGCCCGTGCCGGCGGATGTCGCGGAACGACGGCTGCCCCGCTGCGCCGTGCTGGCCGAGCAGGACCCGGAGCGAGCGATCGAGGTGGCCACAGCGATCGGCGGCGTTCCCGTCCATCGGGACCTGACCGCGCTGATCGACGAACCGAGCTCGATCGGCACAGAGGATCCGGCGCTGGTCGTCTGGCTTCCCCCTCTCACCGGCGACCTCGACGTTCCGGCGGCTGTTCACGCCGTCACCGAGCAAGCTCTGGAGCTGCTGCACGCGTGGATTGACGATCCTCGGCTGGCTGACACCCGCCTGATCGTTCTCACTCACCACGCCGTCGCGACCGGCCCTCTGGACGGATCGCCCGATCTTGCTCAGGCCGCTGTGTGGGGGCTGGTTCGCACTGCCCAGAACGAATATCCCCATCGTTTCGCGCTGCTGGACACCGATCACCACGAAGCCTCCTATCGACAGATTCGGCACCTACTCACCCGTCACATCCCGGAGGACGGGGAAGACCAGCTCCTCATTCGGCAGGGTGTCGTCCACACCTCCCTTCTCACCCGGGTCCAGTCAGACGACGTCCTTCGTCTTCCGGATGCCGCCTCCTGGCGGCTGGACACCGCGGGTAAGGGCACGCTCGCCAATCTCGTGCTCACCGCCGGCCCGGACCCCGTTCCCGGAGCCACGACCGCGGACATCGCGGGCCCAGGTCCTGAGCCGGTTCTGGCCGACGGTCACGTTCGTCTGCGTATCCGCGCCAGTGGACTGAACTTCCGCGACGTGGTGGTCGCTCTGGACGTCGTCGGAGAGGACGGTTTGGGCCTGGAGGGAGCGGGAGTCGTCACCGAGGTCGGTCCCGGCGTGCAGGGGCTGGCTGTGGGCGACAGGGTCATGGGGTTCGTCCCTGATGCGTTCGCCCCCGCTGGAGTCACGGACCAACGCATGGTGATTCCTGTTCCTCGCCACTGGTCCTTCACTGACGCGGCTTCGGCCACGGTGGCCTATCTGACCGCCTGCCACGCCTTGTCGGAATTGGCCGGCGTTCAGGCCGG
>NZ_JBICTU010000076.1:0-2167 GCF_043197795.1 Sphaerisporangium sp. NPDC049003 | reverse complement strand
ACGCCCGGCGAAACACCCCGAACGCCTCATACAACCCCAACCCCATACCCGGCTGCTGCGACCCCTGACCAGGAAAAACAAACACCGTCCTCCCCGCACCCCGCACAGACACCCGGCCACAAACCACACCCGGATGAACAAGCCCCCCAGCAACAGACCCAAGCGCCTGATCGACATCGCCCACCGCCGGACCCACGATCACGGCCCGGTGCGCGAAATGCGTCCGCCCCCTGGCCAGACCATGAGCCACAGCCACCGCATCCACATCCGGACGACCGGCCAGATAACCCCCCAGCCGCTCCGCCTGCGCCCGCAACGCCTCCTCGCTCCGCCCCGAAAGCGGCCACACCACCAACGACGACCCACCATCACCGTCGACGGCCGGCGGCTCCTCCGCAACGGCCGGCGGCTCCTCCAGGATCAGATGAGCGTTCGTACCACTGATACCGAAGGCGGAGACACCCGCGCGCCGCGGCCGCCCGTTCGGCTGCCAGGGCAGCGGTTCGGTGAGCAGCGACACCGCCCCACCCGACCAATCCACATGCGGACTCGGCTCGTCCACATGCAACGACCTCGGCAGCACCCCCCGCTCCATCGCCGCGACCATCTTGATCACACCAGCGACACCAGCCGCCGCCTGCGCATGACCGATGTTCGACTTCACCGACCCCAGCCACAACGGCCGGTCAGCGGGCCGGTCCTGCCCGTACGTGGCGATGATCGCCTGCGCCTCGATCGGATCACCCAGCGTGGTCCCGGTGCCATGAGCCTCGACGACATCGACATCAGCCGCAGCGACCCCCGCATCGGCCAGGGCCGCACGAATCACCCGCTGCTGCGAAGGACCATGCGGAGCCGTCAGACCATTCGAAGCTCCATCCTGATTGATGGCCGACCCACGGATCACCGCCAGTACCCGGTGACCCAGACGACGGGCGTCGGACACCCGCTCCAGCAACAGCATCCCAGCGCCCTCGCTCGCCACCATGCCGTCGGCACCGGCGCCGAACGCCTTGGTCCGGCCGTCCGCCGCGAGCACGCGCTGCCGGGCGAAGTCCACGAACAGTTCGGTGGAGGCCATGACCGTGACGGCACCGGCCAGCGCCATCTCGCACTCACCCCGGCGCAACGCCTGGACGGCCAGATGGATCGCCACCAGCGAGGAGGAACACGCCGTGTCCACCGTGATCGCCGGACCCTCCAAGCCCAGCACATACGAGATACGCCCGGACGCCACGCTGGCCGATACCCCGGTCAGCCGATGGCCCTCGACGGCTTCGGCGCTCCCGGCACCGTACTCATGGGACCACGTACCCGCGAAGACGCCCGTAGAAGTCCCGGCCAGGCTGCGCGGATCGATACCCGCCCGCTCCACCGCCTCCCACGCGACCTCCAGCAACACCCGCTGCTGCGGATCCATCCCCAACGCCTCACGCGGCGAAATTCCAAAGAACTCCGCATCGAACCCACCAGCGTCAGCCAAGAACCCGCCACGCCGCACATACGTGGTCCCCGACTCATCCGGATCAGAACTGAACAACCTGCCCAGATCCCAGCCACGATCCACCGGAAACTCACCGATCACCTCTCTCCCCGAGGCGACCGCATCCCACAAATCCCCAGCAGAACCCACCCCACCAGGGAAACGGCAACCTATCCCCACCACCGCGATCGGCTCGTCTGTCTCGATCCCGCCCGGCGTCGGAACGACGGCGGATGTGACACCGGCCACCTGCTCGTAGAGATGCATTGCCAGAGCCCGTGGCGTGGGGTGGTCGAAGACGACGGTCGGAGAGAAGTGATAGCCGGTGGTCTGGCCGAGCTGCTTGCGAAGCTCAAGCGCGTTGAGTGAGGTGAAGCCGAGATCCTTGAACGGCTGCTCTGGGTCGAGAGTGCTGGAGCTGACATGCCCGAGAACGGTCGCCACATTGGCTTGGACGAGCCGCAGGAGTCGCTCCTGCTGTTGACCTGGAGTGAGGCCGGCCAGTCCGGCGGCGAAGGAATCCACGGTGTCGGCATTGCCGGCACGGCGACGCACGGGCCCGGTCAGGCGTTCCTTCGGTATGACTGCGGAAACCCTGCTGTCGAGGTACGCGCAAAGCGCACGCGGGCTGGGATGGTCGAAGATGAGGGTCGGCGGGAGTTTGAGACCGGTGTGCTGACTCAG
>NZ_JBICTU010000075.1:0-2563 GCF_043197795.1 Sphaerisporangium sp. NPDC049003 | reverse complement strand
GCGTCAGGAACAATCCCCCACGAACGCCACAACCGCGCCAGCGCCACCATCACCCCGAACAACACCGGCTGCACCACATCAGCACCCACCAAAGCAGGGGCACCCACATCCCCACGCAACACCCCCACCACCGACCAACCGGTATACGGGCGCAACGCCTCATCACACTCATCCAACGCCCGGCGAAACACCCCGAACGCCTCATACAACCCCAACCCCATACCCGGCTGCTGCGACCCCTGACCAGGAAAAACAAACACCGTCCTCCCCACACCCCGCACAGACACCCGGCCACAAACCACACCCGGATGAACACGCCCCCCAGCAACAGACCCAAGCGCCCCACCCAGGGCCACACCGGCCTCGGCGATCTCACCGATCTGAGCAGTCTCAGCGGCCTGCTCGACACCGCCCACCGCCGGACCCACGATCACGGCCCGGTGCGCGAAATGCGTCCGCCCCCTGGCCAGACCATGAGCCACAGCCACCGCATCCACACCCGGACGACCAGCCAGATAACCCCCCAACCGCTCCGCCTGCGCCCGCAACGCCTCCTCACTGCGCCCCGAAAGCGGCCACACCACCAACGACGACCCACCATCACCGTCGACGACCGGCGGCTCCTCCGAAACGGCCGGCGGCTCCTCCAGAATCAGATGAGCGTTCGTACCACTGATACCGAACGACGACACACCCGCACGCCTGACCCGGTCACCCCCCGGCCACCCCCGCGACTCGGCCAGCAGCGACACCGCCCCACCCGACCAATCCACATGCGGACTCGGCTCGTCCACATGCAACGACCTCGGCAACACCCCCCGCTCCATCGCCGCCACGATCTTGATCACACCAGCGACACCAGCCGCCGCCTGCGCATGACCGATGTTCGACTTCACCGACCCCAGCCACAACGGCCGGTCAGCGGGCCGGTCCTGCCCATAGGTGGCGATGATCGCCTGCGCCTCGATCGGATCACCCAACGTGGTCCCGGTGCCATGAGCCTCGACCACATCGACATCACCCGCCGACAACCCCGCATCCGCCAAAGCAGCACGAATCACCCGCTGCTGCGACGGACCATTCGGAGCCGTCAGACCATTCGACGCCCCGTCCTGGTTGACCGCTGTCCCCCGGATCACCGCCAGAATCGGATGCCCGTTGGCCCGCGCGTCCGACAGTCTTTCGAGCAGGACGAGCCCGGCGCCCTCGCTCGCCACCATGCCGTCGGCACCGGCGCCGAACGCCTTGGTCCGGCCGTCCGCCGCCAGCGCACGCTGCCGGGCGAAGTCCACGAGAAGGTCGGGAGAGGCCATGACCGTGGCACCGCCCGCCAGTGCCAGGGAGCACTCACCCCGGCGCAACGCCTGAACCGCCAGATGGATCGCCACCAGCGACGAGGAACACGCCGTGTCCACCGTGATCGCCGGACCCTCCAAGCCCAGCACATACGAGATACGCCCGGACGCCACGCTGGTCGCCACTCCGGTCAGGCGGTCCCCCTCGGGGGCCTCGACGCTCCCCGAACCGTACTCATGGGACCACGTACCCGCGAAGACGCCGGTGGAAGTCCCGGCCAGGCTGCGCGGATCGATACCCGCACGCTCCACCGCCTCCCACGCGACCTCCAGCAACACCCGCTGCTGCGGATCCATCCCCAACGCCTCACGCGGCGAAATTCCAAAGAACTCCGCATCGAACCCACCAGCGTCAGCCAAGAACCCGCCACGCCGCACATACGTGGTCCCCGACTCATCCGGATCAGAACTGAACAACCTGCCCAGATCCCAGCCACGATCCACCGGGAACTCACCGATCACCTCTCTCCCCGAGGCGACCACATCCCACAAATCCCCAGCAGAACCCACCCCACCAGGGAAACGGCAACCTATCCCCACCACCGCGATCGGCTCGCGAGCCTGACTTTCCAGTTCCTGAAGCCGCTGCTTGGTCTCGTACAGCTCGACCGTGGCCCTCTTCAGATACTGTACGAGCTTTTCCTGGTCGTTCACTGGGTCAACCTCCGCATAATCGTCTCGCCGGACATCAGGAAATGGTCTTGTCAATGAGGTCGAATATCTCGTCGGCCGAAGCCGACATTATTTGTTCGACCACGGAATCCGACTGCCGCCGCGATCTGCCCATGCCTTCGAGCAAGCCGTTGAGCCTGGCTTCGATCGCAGATCTGGCCTCCTCGTCGAGGACGGCCGAGGCGAGGGCGGATTCGAATCTGTCGAGCTCGGAAAGAAGGTCGGAGGACTCCTCCGGTACGACGGGAGAAACCCTGCTGTCGAGGTACGCGCAAAGCGCACGCGGGCTGGGATGGTCGAAGATGAGGGTCGGCGGGAGTTTGAGACCGGTGTGCTGACTCAGATGGTTTCGGAGTTCGAGGGCCGTGAGGGAGTCGAAGCCCAGGGCTTTGAAGGGTCGCTCCGGGTCGATCGAGGTCGAGGTGCCATGTCCCAGAACCATGGCCGCCTGGGTCTGGACGAGCCGCAGGAGGCGCTCGCTCCGATCAGCGGAACCGAGGCCGGCCATTTCGGCCGCGAAGGAGCGTGTGGTGCCG
>NZ_JBICTU010000074.1:0-2716 GCF_043197795.1 Sphaerisporangium sp. NPDC049003 | reverse complement strand
TGTCGCTTGCCAGCCTGATGGGACCACCCAGTTGCCACGAGGAAGGGACCACCTGGTCGTGTAGTCGATCATAATGATCTCCCTCAGTTCGTCCCCGGCGACGCACCGTTGCCGGGATCGTGATCGGGGTGGATGGTGGGTCGTTGACGGGTCCGGTAGGACTCGCCCTCGACGATCAGGACGTGCGCTGCCGACACCAGCCGGTCCACGGCGGACTGGGCGAGCAGCGGGTCGGCGAGCATGGCCAGCCACTCGCTGGGTTCACGGTTGGAGGTCACCACGGTGGCGGCCCTGCGGTGGCGTTCCACGACCAGCTCGTAGAAGTCCGCGGTCTCGATCTGGTCCAGGCCCTTGAGCGCGAAGTCGTCGATGATGAGCAGCTGAACGTGAGCGAGCCGGCGCATCTCGGCCTCGACGGTGTTGTCGAGCCGGGCGGCCTTGAGACGCTTGAACAGCTTGTCGGCGCGGAACATCGCCACGGTGTAGCGGCGGCGGACCGCGATGTGCCCGAGCGCGGTGGCCAGGTGGGTCTTGCCCGTGCCGACCGGCCCCAGAACCAGGGCGCCGTTGGCGCCGTCGATGAACCGCAGCGTGGTCAGCTCGCCCCATAGTTGCTGGTCGTAGGTGACGGCCGCGCTGGCGTCCCAGGTATCCAGGCGCATCGCGTGTTCCAGGCCGGCGGCGCGGGCGCGCAGCGCGGCCGAGCCGGTCTCGCGGCGCGACACCTCATCAGCCAGCACCAGTTCCAGGAAGTCGGCGTGGGCCAGGTGCTGCTGCTTGGCCAGCGCGAGGCGTTCGGGCAGCGTGTCGAGCATCTTGCCGAGCTTGAGTGCGCGCAGCGCCTGCTTGAGCTCGGCGTTGATCGGATCACGCACCGGACCGTTGGCCGTGTTCCGCGCGGTGCTGGTGCTGGCCATCACCGATTCACCCCTGTCCAAGGTTCGCTGCTGTCGTCTGGGTCGGGGCGGACCGCAGGGCCGAGGAGAGCCAGGTGCGCGCGCCGGGGCGGGTTGAACTCGGCCGGATCGCGGGCGAATCGCCCGCCCGCGACCGCTGCGGGGCGCGGTGCGGGGATCGGGGTGTCGTGTGTCCCTCTGTCCAGCATCGAGGCGATCTTCGTGACCGACAACACATCAAGGTCCAACGCCTTGCCGCACGCGGCCTCGACCGGCTCGGCGCCGTAGCGGCGGACCAGGCCCAGCAGCCGGTAGACCTGCCGCATCCGGGTCCACGGCAGCGTGTCGTCGAAGTGCCGCTCGGCATAGATACCCACGTTGTTCCCGGCCCGGTAGGCGGCGCGGACCAGCGAGTCGATGTCACGCATCGCATACCCGGCCCGCTCGGCGGGCAGATCGGCCGCATCCGTGCGGCGGCCCCCAGGGGCTTGGCGGGGATGGGTCTTGACCAGCCTGCCGCGGTGGAACAGCTTGACCAGCGCGCCATCGGCGCGGGCGTCCAAGTGCTGGCCGATGTATTGGCCCGGCACCGAGTACAACGCCTTGCCGATCTCGATGTGGAAGTCCTTGTGGACCTTCACCTGCTTGAAGATCGGCATGTCATAGGCGCCCTCGGGCGGCGGCAGCAGCGCCTTGGCCTCGCGCTCGGCGAACACCTCGGCAGGCCGGGCCTGCAGCGTGCCGTGGATCCGCAGTCCCGCCGTGGCATGGCACCACGCCTCGGCTCGCGTCTGGGCGTCGGCCAGGTCGGCGAAGTCCTCGGCGGTGAAGAAGTTTCCGCGCACGTACTGCACCATCCGCTCGACCCGAGGTTTGTCCTTGGGCGAGCGCACCCGCGCCGGATCGGTGGCGAACCCGGCGTGCTGGGCGTAGTCCAGCCAGCCGACGGTGAAGGTCGGGTTGACCGGATCGGCGTTGGAGATGACCGGCGACAGGTTGTCGGGGATGAGCACCTTGAACACCCCGCCGAAGAACCGCCACGCTGCCTCACACCCGGCGATCACCGCCTCCAAGGTCTGGGAGAAGGTCAGCCAGATGAACATGTGCCGGGAGAAAACCGACGTGAAGATCAGCACATGCGCGACCCGGTTGCGGCCCTCGACCGGGTCATAAATCAGGCCAAGCCGGGCGAAATCGATCTGACACTCCATGCCCGGCTGCCCATCGAGCACACGGACCGTGGTCTTGCCCCGCCCAAACTCACACCGCTCCACGCAGAAGCGGTGCAGCGTCCGATACGGCACCTCAACGCCCACACGCAGCAGCTTGATGCGGATCTTCTCCACCTGCACGCCGGCCTTCACCCAGGCACCGATCTCCTCACGCCGACTCTCCAACCGCTCCCAACTCGCCCCGTGCCGGCCATCGCGGCGGACAGGGCGGACCACCTCGACGATCTGGCCGATCAGCTCATCTGACAGCTGCCCCACGCCGCCCCCGCGGACCAGCCCGGCCTCGGTGGCCGCGTCCACATACCGGCGAGCCGTCTTGCGATCCACCCCCGCCTGCTCAGCGACCTTGCGCAGGCCGGCCCCCGCCAGCCACGCCCGCAGCACCTCACGCACCTCGATCACAGAAACCTCCCGGAACGCCATTCCCCCGAACCCCCACCAAGTCGAATGACCTGGAACGGTTCGTAACCGGAAGTGATCAGATCCCCGAACCCGACACGCGGGGTGGTCCCATCACTGGCAACCGGGTGGTCCCATGCTCGTGGCAGAAAACCACCCTCGGTGGTCCCATAAGCCTGGCCGGCGACA
>NZ_JBICTU010000073.1:0-2806 GCF_043197795.1 Sphaerisporangium sp. NPDC049003 | reverse complement strand
GGCCCGTTCCCCGCCGACCAGACCATCCACCAACTGGTCGCCGCACAGGCCACGACCCGCCCCGACGAACCCGCCGTCATCCACGGCGACCAGATCCTCACCCACGCCCAGCTCAACACCCGCGCCAACCAACTCGCCCACCACCTGCGCTCACAAGGAATCGGCCCCGAAGACCTGGTGGGAGTCTTCCTCGACCGCACCCCCGACCTCATCGTCGCCCTCCTGGCCATCCTCAAAGCCGGCGCCGCCTACGTCCCCCTCGACCCCGAATACCCCGCCGAACGCCTCGCCTACATGCTCCACGACACCGCCGCGCCCCTGGTCATCACCCAGCACGACCTCGCCGCGCAACTCCCCCACTCCACCGCCGCCCTCCTCATCGACACCCACTGGCCCCAGATCGCCACCCACCCCTCCACCGACCCCCCGCCCCTGGCCACACCACACGACCTCGCCTACGTCATCTACACCTCCGGCTCCACCGGCAGGCCCAAAGGCGTGATGATCGAACACCAGGGCGTCGTGAGCTACATGGCAGGCATGCAGGACGCGTTTCCGATCCACCCGGGCGAGAGCTTCCTGCAGGCCACGCCGGTGACCTTCGACGTGTCGGCGTACGAGATCCTTTGGCCGCTCTGGCAGGGGGGCACGGTCGTCCTGGTGCCGGGGGCCTCTCGCCTGGACATGGCGCACGTCGGGTCGCTCATGCGCCGTCACCGCATCGTCGGACTGCATTTCGTCCCCAGCTTGATGGACATGTTCGTCGCCCAGGTGGACCCGGCGGACTGCACCGGACTGCGGTACGCGTTCTGCAGCGGAGAAGCGCTGCCGGAGGTGCTCGTGCGGCGATTCGCCGACCGGTTCGACGGCGATCTGATCAACCTCTACGGCGCCACCGAGGTGTCGGTGGACACGACCTACTGGCGCGCCTCGCCGGACTCCCCCGTCCTCGCCGGACGCCCGATGAGGAACCAGACGGTGTACGTGCTGGACGGTTCGCTGCGGCCGGTGCCCGTCGGTGCGGTGGGGGAGGTCTATCTCGGGGGGCGGTCCGTCGGCCGCGGCTACCTGCGCCGGCCCGGGCTGACCGCGGAACGTTTCCCCGCCGACCCGTTCACGGGCGATCCCGGCGCCCGCATGTACAAGACCGGGGACCTCGGCCGGTTCACCGCCGGCGGTGAACTCGACCTCCTCGGTCGCATCGACAGCCAGGTGAAGCTGCGCGGCGTGCGCGTCGAGCCGGGTGAGATCGAGGCGGTCCTGCTGTCGCACCGCGATGTCGCGGCCTGCGCCGTCGTCGCGTGGGAGGACGGCGCCCGTGACAAGCACCTGGTCGCGTACTGCGTTCCTGCGGCCCGTGAGCCGGACGTCGCCGAACTCCGCGCTCTGTGCCGGGAGGAGCTGCCGCCGGCCGTGGTCCCGGCGGTGTTCATGATGCTGCCCGCACTGCCCCTGTCCCCCAACAGCAAGGTGGACCGCAAGAGGCTGCCCGCGCCCGACGTCGCGGACCTCGCGCCCAGCGCGGCCCACGTGGCTCCACGAGACGAGATCGAGCAGGCGCTCGCCGAGGTGTGGGCCGATCTGCTGGGCGTGGACCGCGTCGGCGTCCACGACAACTTCTTCGAGGTCGGCGGCCACTCGCTCCGGGCGGTCCAACTGGTCAACCAGGTGGAGCGGCTGACCGGCATCCGCATCAGCCTGAGGGGCCTGTTTCTTTCGCCGTCGATCGCCGGCATCAAGTCCCAGTTGCTTGAGCTGATCGACGCCCAAGGTGAGGAGTAGTCATGGAAAACAGCTCGACGCAGGCGCGTCTGCTCTCCCGTATCCGGCACCAGCAGGCCCGTCACCTGCCTGTGCGGGATCGTTCGAAGCCGGTGCCGTTGTCGTCCGCGCAGCGGGGACTGTGGTTCCTGGACCAACTGGAACCCGGCCGATCCGACTACGTCGTCCCCATCGCCCTGCGCCTGACCGGACCCGTTGACGTGGCGGCGCTCGAACAGGCGCTGACGCACCTGGTGGCCCGGCACGAAACGCTGCGCACCCGGTTCGCCGCAGACGACACCGGCCAGCCCTACCAGATCATCGACCCCCCCGCACCGGTCACGATCACCGTCACCGACCTGACCGGCCACGACCAGAACACCATCACCGGCCACGTGAACGCCGCCGCCGCCACCCCGTTCGACCTGGCCACCGGCCCGCTGCTGCGCACCACACTCCTGCGCACCACACCCGACGAGGCCGTCCTGGTGATCTGCCTGCACCACATCATCTTCGACGGCTGGTCCGAAGCCATCCTCGCCCGCGAACTACGCGACCTCTACACCGCAGCCACCACCCACACCCCCACCACCCTGCCCGCAACGCCTATCCAGTACGCCGACTACGCGGCTTGGCAACACCAGCAACTCACCACCGACCGGCTCGGCACCCAACTCGACTACTGGCGCACCCAACTCGCCGGCCTCCAACCCCTGCACCTCCCCACCGACCGACCCCGCCGCCCCACCCGCAGCGGTCATGGCGACGCGGTCAAATTCACCATCCCCACCCGAACGGTCACCGCCCTGCGCGGCCTCGCCGCCGAGGCGCAGGCGAGTCTCTTCATGACCGTGCTGGCCGGATTCCAGATCATGCTCTCCCGCTACACCGGCCAAAACGACATCGCCATCGGCACCCCCACCGCAGGACGCACCCACACCGAAACCGAGAACCTCATCGGCCTGTTCGTCAACAGCCTCGTCCTGCGCACCGACCTCACCGGCGACCCCACCTTCACCGACCTCCTCCACCAGGTCAAAAACAC
>NZ_JBICTU010000072.1:0-2882 GCF_043197795.1 Sphaerisporangium sp. NPDC049003 | reverse complement strand
CGTATGTGATGTTCACCTCGGGGTCGACGGGGGTGCCCAAGGGCGTCGCGGTGACCCACCACAATGTCGCCGCCTTCGCCGCCGACCGCCTCTGGCACGGCCCCGAGCATCGAAGGGTCCTGTTCCACACGGCGTCCTCCTTCGACGTCTCCATGTACGAGTTGTGGGTGCCGCTGCTCAACGGCGGGACCGTGGTCGTGGCCCCACCCGGCGCGGTGGACGCGTCGGTGGTGAAGTGGGCGCTGGAGGAGGAGCGGGTCACCGGGGTGTTTCTGACGACCGGCCTGTTCAACGTGCTGGCCGAGGAGTCGCCCGCCGTGCTGGCCGCCGTACCGGAGCTGTGGATCGCGGGCGAGGCCGCGTCCCCGGTCACGGTGGAGCACGTCCTGAGGGCGGGCGGCAACGTCCACAACGGCTACGGCCCCACCGAGACCACGATCTACGCCACCGCCCACCACGTGACCGAGCCCGGCGACATCGTCCCGATCGGCCAGCCGCTCGACGGCACGCATGCCTACGTCCTGGACGACGGGCTCCGCCCTGTGCCCACCGGCGTGCCCGGCGAGCTCTACATCGCCGGAGAGCACCTGGCCCGCGGCTACCTCGGCCGCCCGGCCCTGACCGCCGAGCGCTTCGTCGCCTGCCCTTACGGCGAACCCGGAACGCGCATGTACCGCACGGGCGACCTCGTCCGCCGGCTCCCCGACGGCCTCCTCGACTACGTCGGGCGGGCCGACCAGCAGGTCAAGATCCGCGGCATCCGCATCGAGCTCGGCGAGATCGAGACCACCCTCGCCCGGCACCCCGCCATAGCCCAGATCGTGGTCCTGGCCAGGCAGGACCACCCCGCGGACAAGCGCCTGGTCGCTTACCTGGTCCCCGGCGACACCTCAGCACCGGAAACCGACCTCTCCGGCCAGGTGCGGCGCTTCGCCGAGGAGACGCTCCCCGCCTACATGGTTCCCTCCGCCTTCGTCGTCCTGGACGCCCTCCCGCTCAACCACAACGGCAAGGTCGACCGGCACGCCCTGCCCGCGCCCGAGACGGTGGCCTCCGGCACGGCGCCGCGCACGCCGGTCGAGGAGATCCTCTGCGGGCTGTTCGCGCAGGTGCTCGCCGTGCCGGGGATCGGGATCGACGACGACTTCTTCGCGATGGGCGGGCATTCGCTGCTGGCCATGCGGGTGGTGGCCGGGATCAGGTCGGCGCTCTCCATCGAGCTGCAGGTGAGGACGATCTTCGAGGCGCCCACCATCGCCGGGCTCGCGGTCAGGATCGAGGGGGCGAGGGGCGAGGGCATCGGCAGGGCCAGGCCGCCGCTGATCCGCTCGGGGGATTCGGAACAGCCGTCGCTCTCCTTCGCCCAGCACCGGATCTGGATCATCGACCAGCTCGCGGAGTCGGCCGGGCTCTACACCATCCCGCTGGTCCTGCGGCTGTCCGGGCGGCTGGACAGGGCCGCGCTGAAAGCGGCTCTCGGGGACGTGGTGCGGCGGCATGAGACGCTGCGGACGGTCTTCCCCTCGCTGGACGGCCAGCCGCGGCAGCGCGTGCTGGACGCCGTGCCCGAGCTACCGACGACGGAGATCGACGAGGCGGAGCTCGGTCCGGCGGTGGAGAAGGCGGCGATGTCCGCCTTCGACCTCTCAGCCGAGCTGCCGGTGCGGGCGTGCCTGTTCGCCCTGAGGCCCGACGGCCCCGGCGAGCACGACGAGCACGTGCTGGTCCTGCTGCTCCACCACATCGCCGCCGACGGGTGGTCGATGGCTCCGCTCAGGCGTGACCTGGCCGTGGCCTACGCGGCCCGCACGCGCGGTGAGGCTCCCGTGTGGGAGCCACTGCCCGTGCGCTACTCGGACTACACCCAGTGGCAGCGCGACCTGCTCGGGGACGCGGCGGATCCGGGCAGCCTCATGAGCACGCAGACCGGCTACTGGCGGGAGGCCCTTGCGGGATTGCCCGACGAGCTGGCGCTGCCCGTCGACAGACCCCGGCCACCGGTGGCGGGGCATCGGGGCGAGTCCGTGCCCCTGCGGTTCTCGCCCGAGCTGCACGGGCGGCTGCTCACCCTGGCCAGGGCCAACCAGGCCACACTGTTCATGGCCCTGCAGGCCGGGCTGGCCGCACTGCTGACCCGGCTGGGCGCGGGAACCGACGTGCCGATCGGCTCGCCCGTGGCCGGCCGTACCGACGAGGCTCTGGACGACCTGGTTGGTTTCTTCGTCAACACGCTGGTGCTGCGCACCGACACCTCGGGCGGCCCGAGCTTCCGCGAGCTGCTGGCCAGGGTCAGGGATGTGGGTCTGGCGGCGTACTCGCACCAGGACGTGCCGTTCGAGCACCTGGTGGAGGCGCTCAATCCGGTAAGGCTCCCCGGCCGTAACCCGCTCTTTCAGGTGATGCTCGCTCTGGAGAACACCCCGGATGACAAGACCGAGCTGCCCGGCCTGACGGTGACGCCCGATCCCGCCTACTCGCTGTACGGCTTGAGCGGCGCGAAGTGCGATCTGCTGTTCGGCCTCAGCGAGAGCTTCTCCACCGGCGCCCCCACAGGGATCGACGGGGTGCTGCAGTACGCGACCGACCTGTTCGACCGCGACACGGCGGAGTCGATCGCCGCGCGGCTGGTGAGGCTGCTGGAGGCGGTGACGGCGGATCCGGACGTCCGGATCGGGGAGGTGGAGCTGCTCGCTCCCGAGGAGCGGCAGACCCTGCTGGAGAAGTGGAACGCCACGTCGGCCCCGCTCCCGGGAGGCGACCTGGCCCGGTTGTTCGAGGCGCGGGTGACGGCGGCGCCGGATGCCGAGGCGGTGGTCTGCGGTGAGGTCCGGCTGTCGGCGGCAGAGCTGAACGCGCGGGCCAACGCGCTGGCGCGGCGGCTG
>NZ_JBICTU010000071.1:0-3848 GCF_043197795.1 Sphaerisporangium sp. NPDC049003 | reverse complement strand
GGCGGGTTCGTCGGGGCGGGTCGTGGCCTGTGCGGCGACCAGTTGGTGGATGGTCTGGTCGGCGGGGAACGGGCCCGCGGTGTCGTTCCACTCGATCAGCATCCGCCGCTGCTCGGCCTCGGTGAGCATGCTGATCTGGGACAGCGGGGAACGCGGGGCCGAGACGAATCCGGTCACCAGTGCCTGGAAGTGACCCGCGAGGCGTTCGATCGTTTCCTCGTCGAACAGGGCACGGTCGTAGGCGAACTTGACGTCCACGACCTCGTCGGCCGAGACGACCACGGTGAGCGGATAGCCGGTGCGCTCCACGCAGTCCACGGGCCGGTAGTCCACCCCGTCCGGCAGGCTGTCGGACCCGCGCAGATCCGGATAGTTCTCGAACACGAGGATCGACTGGAACAGCGGCTTGCCCCGCGGGACGTCGCTGCACTCCTGCACGTCCACGAGGTGGCAGTGCTCCCACTGCCGGAGCTCGATCTGCTGCTCCTGCAGTTCCCGCAGCCAGTCGCCGACCGTGGCCTGGCCGTCGACCCGGGCGCGCACGGGCAGCGTGTTGATGAACAGCCCCACCATCGACTCGATGCCGGCCAGTGAGACGGACCTGCCGGAGGTCGTGGCGCCGAACAGCACGTCGTCGTGACCGCTGTAGCGGGAAAGCAGGGCCGACCATACGCCCTGGATCACGGTGTTGACCGTGATCCGCTGCTCCCTGGCGAACCGGCGTACCTCGCTCGACAGCTCCGCGCTGAGGGAGACCTCTAATTCGGCCACCCCGGACTCCGTGCCGGGGCGGCTCGCGACCAGCTCGGTGGGCTCGCTCACACCCCGCAGATAGCCGCGCCAGAACTCCCGCGCGCGGGACGAGGGCTGTTCGTGCAGCCACTTCGCGTACCGGACATAGGGGATGGCCGGCGGCAGGCCGGGCTCCCTGCCCTCGATGGCGGCCCGGTAGATCGCGAACAGCTCCTGCTTCAGGAGCTGGATGCTCCACCCGTCCAGCAGGATGTGGTGGAACGACCACATGACCAGGCGGCATTCGTCGGCGGTCCGGATGACCCGCACCCGCAGCAGCGGCGGCCGGGACAGGTCGAAGCCCTGGTTCCAGTCGTCGTCCGCCAGCCGCTTCAGGCGCGCGTCCTGCTCGGCGGGACCGCAGTCACGCCAGTCGAGCGTCTCGCGCGGCAGCACGGCCGTACGCTGCACGACCTGCACGGGCGTCGACACGTCCTGCCACACGAACGCGCTGCGCAGGATGGAGTGCCGGTCGACGACGTGCTGCCAGGCGTCCAGGAAACGCTCGTCGTCGAGCGGCCCGACGATCTTCTCGATCATCTGCACCTGGTACGGGTTGAAGCCGTGGTCGTCCCGAATCGAATGGAACAGCATGCCGAACTGCATGGGCGACAGGCCGTAGATGTCTTCCACGTTGGGGGTGCTCATGCGCTGAACTTCCTCATGATCGCGGCCATCTCATCCTCGTCGAGTTCCGCCAGTGGGAGGTGCGCCGGGGCGGCGCCGATCCCTTCGCTCTGCTCGGCGGCGATACCGAGCAACGCGCGAAGGTTGTGGACGATGTTCTCGGCGAACCGCTCGACGGTGGTCACGTCGTGGATCGCCGTGGAGTAGGAGATCTCGATGCTCAACCGGCCGTTCTCCACGGCCGCCAGGATGTCCAGGAGGTGACGACGCATCCCGGCCGCGCCGATGGAACGGCCCCTCGGCTCGCGCGGGTCGGCGTACCGGCCGAGGCCCGTGACGCCGGCGGCGAACTGTCCCAGGTAGTTGAAGTTGATCTCCGGAGAGGGATGCGCCAGGGCCTCCCGCGTGCGGGCGTCGCCCAGGTACCGCAGGATGCCGTAGCCGACGCCCCGGCGGGGTATCTCCCCGAGCTGCTCGCTGACGTTCTTGAGGAGGATGGCCGGGTCGGTCTCCGACATGCCGTGCAGGGCGATGGGGAAGACGCTGGTGAACCATCCCACCGTGCGCGACGTGTCCACGTCGGGGAACAGGTCCTCCCGTCCGTGCCCCTCCAGGCTGACGCAGGCGGCGTCGTCCCCGGTCCAGGCGTGCACGGCGGCGCCCACCGCGCTCAGCAGCGCGTCGTTGATCTGGGTGTGGAAGGCCCGGGGCACGTCCCGCAGCAGGGAATCCGTCTCGCTCTCGCTCAGCGCGACGGTGACGGCGGCCGAGGAACGCATGGTGTTCGCCCCGTCATGGTCACGAGGGAGCGTCCGCCGCGTGCCCTGCGCCGTCCAGTAGCCGAGTTCGGCGAGCGCGCCGGCCGACCTCGCGTACGTCCCGAGCTTCTCCCCCCAGGTCCGTACGGACGTCGTCTTGGCCGGCAGCAGCGGATCCCGTCCTTCGGCCGCCTGCCGGTAGGCGGTGCCGAGGTCCTCCAGCAGGATCCGCCAGGAGACGCCGTCGACCGCCAGGTGGTGGATGGCGATGAGCAGCCGCTGGCCTCGGCCGGGACCCAGCTCCATCAGGGCGGCACGGATCACCGGCCCGCCGTCCAGATCCATCCCGCGCTGCGCCTCGTCGGCGATCCGCGCCATCCGGGGCCACACCCCGTCGTCGTCCAGCGCCGACAGGTCGTGGCAGGCGAGGACGCCGGGGCCGGCGTCGTCGTCGAGGTACTGACGCCACCGGTCACCGTCCTTCCTGATCCGCAGGCGCAGCGCGTCGTGGTGGTCGACGAGGGTGAGCAGCGCACGTCGCAGGACCGCGCCGTCGAGGCCGTCGGTCTCCAGCAGCTCGACCTGGTTGAAGTGGGCCGGGTCGGGCAGCTTGAGCTCGAAGAACCAGTGCTGGATCGGTGTGAGCGGCACCTCTCCCACGATCTTGGCCTGGTCGGCCAGGATGGGACTGGTGGACTGGGCGTTCGCGGCGATGGCCGCGACGGTCTGATGCTGGAAGAACATCCTCGGCGTGAGCTGGATGCCGAACTTCTTCGCCCGTGCGATCACCTGCAGGCTGATGATCGAGTCTCCGCCGAGCGTGAAGAAGTTGTCGGTCACGCTGACGTGGGCGACGCCCAGGACCTCCCGCCAGATGCCGGCGATGACCTTCTCGGCCGCGCTGTGCGGCGCCGGCGCCGGTCGCGCGTCGGGCGCCGGCAGAGCCTGCCGGTCGACGGCGCCGTCCGCCGTGCGCGGCAGGCGGGGCACTACGACGTAGGCCGACGGCACCATGAAAGCGGGCAGTCGCTCGCTGAGGAACTGCCGCAGCTCCCGCGCCTCCGGCGGCGCCGGGCTGGCGGGCACCACGTAGCCGACCAGTTCCCCGTCGTGTACGACGGCCGCGGCGTCCGCCACGGCGTCGTGGCCTGCCAGCGCCGTCTCGATCTCGCCCAGCGCGACGCGGTCCCCGCGCACGATCACCTGGTCTTCCCAGCGGCCCAGGAACCGCAGCTCACCCGATGGCGACCAGCTCACCCGGTCACCGGTGCGGTACGGATGCTCGCCGCCGAGTACCAGCCGTCCGGGCACGCCGACCGGCACCGGCCGGTCGTGCCGGTCGACGACACGGACGACGGCGGGGGCGGCCGGGACGTCGCGGACCTCGGCGGGGATCGCGGCCGTGGCCCCCCACGCCGCGAGGGCGTCGTGTTCGGCGTCGGTGAGCATGCTGATCTGGGACAGCGGGGTCGTCGGGTGGTCGGCGAGTCGCTGGAGCAGCGTGCCGTAGTGGCCGGCCATGCGCTCGATGGTGGTCTTGTCGTACAGGTCGGTGGGGTAGTCGATGTGTGCGGTGAGCCCGTCGTCGACCTCATACAGGGTGAGGTTGAGGTCGAATTTGGCGAGGCCGCCGGTGATGGGGGCGGGGTGGACTTCGATGCCGGGGAGGTT
>NZ_JBICTU010000070.1:0-4632 GCF_043197795.1 Sphaerisporangium sp. NPDC049003 | reverse complement strand
TGTCCTGTGACAGCGAAGGCTGAGCATTGTCACCGAAGGTTGATGACCACTAGTTTCGTGCCACCGAAGGTTGAGTGACGCGTCGCCAGTCGTCAGGAGTGACGGTGGAGGAACTCGCGGTTGATCACGGGGATCCGGCTCATGGCGGGTTTGAGCTGGACTTCTACCACGATGGCGTGCGGTGTCGTAGACCGCTGGGAGCCAGCTGGAGCGTCCGGTTTGAGCAGGTGCCGCCGGTGCGTCCCTTCGGCTGGTCCAAGGGGGGAACGAGTTTCGCGGGCTGGTATTACTCGGTCACGAACGCTGATCACATCGGGTACGAGTCCTGGCTGGAGCGCGACCGGCTGATCCTGCTCGATGCGGATCCCGAGGTGAGGGGCATTGCCTCGCAACCGTTCTGGCTGCACTGGCATGACGGGGTGCGCCAGCGTCGGCACGCCCCGGACTACTTCGTCCGGTTGGCGGACGGCCGCGGCCGAGTCATCGACGTTCGCGCCGACTATCAGATCGACGACGCGGCGGCGCAGGCGTTTGAGGCCAGCGAGCGGGCCTGCCGGGCAGTGGGCTGGGAGTTCGCACGGGTCGGCGTTCCCGATCCGGTGTTGATGGCGAACATGCGATGGTTGGCCCGCTATCGCAGGCGCCGCTGCGGCGCTCGTCGAGACGTCGCCGATGAACTCGTACGCGTCTTCGGCGGGCCGGTGCCGTTGCGGGTCGGGGCCAGCTCGGTGGGTGACCCGCTCATGGTGCTGCCTGTGCTGTTTCACCTGCTCTGGACCGGCGTGCTGGTCGCGGACATCAGTAGGCGGTTGCTGGGATCCGACAGTCTGGTGCACGCGGCGAAGGTGGCGGGCCGGTGAGCCGGCTGGCGCGCCCGGCCCGGCTGATGGTCGGCGAGCGGGTGCGGTTCGATGGGCAGGTCCGCGTCGTGCTGGCGGTCTCGGGCCACGCGGTGATGCTGTCTGAGCTCGGTGGCCAGCCTAGGGTGGTGCCGCCGGCTTTGCTGTTCGCCGATGACGACTTTGAGATCGTGGACAGCGCAGGGCGGTTGCCGCTGCCTGCGGTGTCCTTGCTGGAGACGCTGCCCCCACCTGTGCTGGAGAAGGCGCTGTGGTGGGAGAGTCACATCCTGGAGGTCTTGCACGGGCTGCCACCGGATGCGCCCGGCGATGCCGAGCCGCGGCCGGAGTATGCGCCGACGAGGTCGCTGACGTCCCGGGAGAAGGCCAAGGCGGTCGAACTGACGACCGCCGGGCATCGAGTGAGCGCAAGTACGGTGGCCAACTATCGCCGCCGCTATGAGAGCGGCGGCGTGCTCGGCCTGGCCGATCATCGCCCGATGCGCAAGAGACCCCGGTACGGGACCGTGGACGACCGGGTGGTCGCGGCGATGCGGCAGGCCATCGCCGAGGCCGTGGACGCCTCCACCCGCACCGGGTCGTTCCTGCTCTGGCGGACCGGCGAACTTCTGCGCGAGCAGGGTGAGCTGGTCGAGCTGCCGTCGCAGCGCACGCTCTATCGGCTGCTGGCCAAGTTGACCGCGGGCACCCACACCACCGGCTCTGCCGTCACCCGAAGATCGCGGGCGCATGGTGCGCAAGCGCCGTTCGGGGAGTTACCCGCCTTCGCCCCGGGCGAGGTGATGCAGATCGACTCCACCTCGCTGGACGTGCTGGTCCGGCTGGATGACGGCGTGGCGGGCAAGGTCGAGCTCACCGGCATGATCGATGTCGCGACCCGGACGGTGACCGCCGCGGTGCTGCGACCGGTCACCAAGTCGGTCGACGCGAGCGTGCTGCTGGCCCGCACGCTCACCCCGGAGCTGATGCGGCCGGGCTGGGTGGAGGCGTTGCGCATGGCGCGCTCGGTGCTGCCGCACCGTCGGCTGCTCAGCCTGGATGAGCGGCTGGAGCACGCGGCCGCGCGGCCGGTGATCGTGCCCGAGATGATCGTCTGCGATCACGGCAAGGTCTTCATCTCCCGCAACTTCCTCGCTTCCTGCCGGTTCCTGGAGATCGACGTTCAGCCTGCGCACAAGGGCTCGCCGTTCGAGAAGGGCCACATCGAGAAGATGCTGAGCTCGGTGGGCACGCTGTTCGCCCAGTTCGTCTCCGGCTACACCGGCCGCAACAGCGACCGGCGCGGACGGCACCTGGACAAGCAGCCCATCTGGTCCCTGCTGGAGTTGCAGGAGCTTCTGGATGAGTGGCTGGTCGCCAAGTGGCAAAACCGCAGGCACGACGGGTTGCGTGACCCGGTCCACCCGGGCAGGTCGTTCACCCCGAATGAGAAATACGCCGCGCTGGTCGAGACCTGCGGCTACGTCCCGGTCGCGCTCACCGGCGCCGATTACATCGAGCTGCTGCCCGCCATCTGGCGCGCGGTCAACGACTACGGCATCAAGATCAGCCGCCGCACCTACGACGGCCCCGGCCTGATCCGGCGCCAGGACTCCGGGGTCCGGGCCAAGAAGGGACTCTGGGAGGTCCATCACGATCCCTACGACGTCTCCCAGATCTGGGTGCGCAACCACCACGGCGACGGCGAGTGGATCGAGGCGCGGTGGAAGCACCTGCACCGCGTCCCCGTCCCGTTCGGTGAGCTGGCCTGGGATCACGTCAGCCAGAGTCTGCCCCGGGCCACCGAGGTTGAAATCGCAGACGCGGTCGCCGCGCTACTGGCCAAGGCCGGCGCCGGACCCGAGCAACCGGCCAAGCCCGGCACCCGGCGCACCGCGCGGGACCGGCAGGTCGCGGCCCGCACCCGCGCCACCACAACCAGCGCACCTTCTGTCCCGCAGCCAGTCACGCCCACCGAAGCAGATGCCGAGCCAGACGCCGCATCAGGCCAGGGCCCGGCCGAGACCACAGACGAGCCGCTGGCCAAGGTGATCCCGCTGGGACTGTTCGACCCGCTGGAAAACCCCTGGAGACGCTCGTGAGCGACCGCGGCCACCTCACCGGCACCGCCCTGCAGGCCGCTGACGAGCAGTCCGGGCAGCACCTGACCACCATCCCCGGCTGGCGGCGGTCGCTGGCCGAGCCACCGGCCCCGCCCGCCCTGCTGAACGCCGCCGACTACGCCCGGTTACCCGGCATCGAGCGCGACGCCTACGACGAAGCCCGGCTCGACCACCACGCGCGGCTGCTGGTGGTGGCCACCTCCGCCGTCCGCCATACGGTGACCTGCGGGCGGCGCCTGGTGCTGCTCAACCGGCACGCGATCAGCGCCCGCCGGGGGCTGATCGTTTCCGGCCCGGCCGGCACTGGCAAGACCATCGCCATCACCCAGCTCGGACGCGCCCACGAACTGCTGGATCGGGCCCGTCACCCGCACTCTGACGACCGGATCCCGGTCGTCTACATCACCGTCCCACCCGCTGCCACCGCCCGCATGGTCGCCGCCGAGTTCGGCCGCTTCCTCGGCTTGCCGGTCCGCAGCCGGCTCAACATCACCGACATCATCGAGGCCGTCGTGGGCGTGCTCACCGACACCCGCTGCGGACTGATCCTGGTCGACGAACTGCACAACATCTCGCTGACCAGCCGCACCGGCGCCGAGGTCGCCGACACCCTCAAATACTTCTCCGAACGCATCCCGGCCACCTTCGTCTATGCCGGCATCGACATCGAACACAGCGACCTGCTGTCCGGCACCCGCGGCGCGCAGATCGCCGGACGCTTCACCCTCATCACCACCCAGCCGTTCCCCTACGGCCCGGAATGGCAGGGCCTGGTCGCCACCCTGGAACAGACGCTGCTGCTGCATGCCCACAAGCCCGGCACCCTCACCAGCCTGGACCGCTACCTGCACGACCGCACCGGCGGCATGATCGGCGCCCTGTCCCACCAGATCCGCGGAGCCGCCCTCGACGCCATCCTCACCGGCACCGAAGGAATCACCAGGAAGGGGTTGGACGCCGTCCCGCTGGATCACACCGCCGAGACCACCCGCGCCCGCGCCAAGACCGGCCCCAGCCGATGAACAACGTCCCGGACGAGCGGCTCGTTTCGCTTCCGATCCTGGTCCGTCCCCGATCCGGCGAAACCACCGGCTCCTACATCCGCCGTCTGGCCCGGGCCAACCACCTCAAGCCCAGCTACCTGCACGGTTTCCTCGCCGGCCCACCGACGTGGTTCGGCAAGCCGCGTCTCGAACGACTCGCCGTCTTATCCGGACGCACCCCTCAGGTGCTGCGAAAGACGCTCTCCGACGCTGGCCCAGCTCCCGGTCGAGACAAACCGGGCCCTTCCACCAAGCCCAAACGCCTCGATAAGGCAGCGCTCTACCGGAGGATCCGCCACGACGCCGAGACCGAAAACCTGTCCATGCGCGCCCTGGCCAGGCGCCATCACGTCACCGAGCGCACGATCAAGGCCGCCCTCACCAACCCCGAGCCTCCGGCCCGCAAGCCCTTACCCCGCCGCCCCTCGGTCATCGATCCGGTCCAGCACCTCATCGACTCCATGATCGAGAACGGTCACCGCCCTACAGAGATCTGGACACGACTCATGGACGAGCACGACGTCTCGATCTCCTACGGCCGGATCAGGCTCTATGTCCACAACCAGACAACGCGCTGACCGCTCAACCTTCGTTGTCACAACTCAAGGTTCGCTGTCACAGGACAAT
>NZ_JBICTU010000069.1:0-5118 GCF_043197795.1 Sphaerisporangium sp. NPDC049003 | reverse complement strand
CACATCAAAGCGCGCCACATCCGAGTTCTATCAGCCATGACCAGCCCGCTACCGGACCCCACCAAGATCCGAACGTCAAACAGCTCCTAGTTCCCTCCGTCCGTCGATCACCTTTGCGTACACACGTTGCAGGACCTCTAGGCTGTGGCCCGCTCGCTTGGCGACCTCGGTCGAGGCGACGCCGGAGGCTAGCCGGAGGGAGACGGCGGCGCGTCGAAGGTAGTGCGGCGTCGCCGCCAACGACGAGGCCATCTGCTCAGGGGTGAGCGCCTACTTGCGTGCAGACTTCCAGACGCCGGAGATCGCCGAGCTGGTGTACGACCGCCCTTGCTCGTGGCGAACAGTCTGCCGTTGCCGGCCACCCCGAACTGCTCGATGTGCTCGCGCAAGATCTTCACCAAAGCCGGAGAAGTCGGCACGGGCAAGCATGTCCTTGTCCGCCCGATGCTTCAAACCACGATCATCATGCGCGGCACCCGAGTCGGTATAGCGCTTGTTGGCGAAGGGCCGCGCACTGACAGAGTGATCGCCCTCGCCTTGGCACGCCCACCGCTGGTAGCTCACGTACAGCACGATCGGGCTGTATCGGTAGCGCTGGCCGAACAGACGCCCCCGCGGGCACTCTCCGTACTTTCATGCTGACAAGAGCGGCATGTTTGGGTCCACCGCGATACCGCTACCTAGCGTGACACTTTCATCGCAGTCAGCATCGCAGGCCTTGGGTGTGCCAGATTTGCACGTAGACCGCGACACCCCCTTGGCCTCGTCGATAGCAGTTCTTCCCCAAAACGGGAACCCGGTCACGGTCTTGCCCTAGCGTTCACACAATATGTAATACATGTCCGAAAATCCAGTTTTGGACAAGATTTATGACCCCCTAGGGCTGCCACCTGCGCGCCCAACGATCAAGCCTCTCGCTGTGTTCTTGATCACACTTATGCAAACCTTCACGGTCATGTCACGATTCGCTGGCAACCTCCCAAAAGGGATAGGAGACCCCAAGAGTTGCATACTTCATCAGCGAGTCAACGTCGCTCGATCCTCACCAAGGGTCAGCATCGCAGACTGGCAATCGCAGCGCTCACGGCATCGAGCCTTCTAGCATCACTGCTGTCGGCGGGGACCGCGTCGGCGCAAACCGAGCCATCCCCACACCCAAAAGGCAGCGACCAGAGCGCCGCACAAAGCGAGCTGACCGAGGCAGTCGAGCAGGCAAAGAGCACCGGCAAGCCCGTGCAGCTTCCGTCACTGACGACCGAAACCTCAACCAGCGAGGTGACTCCAGCGGGCAAGATCACTACGCGGATCACCTCCGGCCCCGTCCGAGTCAAGGACGCAAACGGCAATTGGCAGAAGATCGACACCGACCTCGAACGGTCGGGGAATACGCTGCAGCCAAAGGCGGCCAAGGCCGACATCAAGTTCTCGGGCGGTGGCAGCGGGCCGTTCGCCGAGTTCCGTCGCAGCGACGGCACGTCCCTCAGCCTTGGCTGGGAGGGGCAATTACCCCAACCAGCGATCGAGGGCAACAAGGCCATCTATCGAGGCGTCGCAGGAGAGGGAGCCGGTGACCTCGTCGCCACGGCCCTTCCCACCGGCTTGCGATTCGACGTCGTCCTCAACCGCAAGCCCACCAGCCCGGTAGAGGTACACATTCCCATCACCCCCCAGGGACTCACCTTGGGCGACAACGAGGGCAACCTCAAGGTAAGCGACTCTGCCGGCGAGGTGATCGCAATCTCCTCCAAGCCGGCAATGTGGGACTCCAATGCCAGCAACAAGGGACTCACCTCGCGAATCGGCCACCTAGCGGCCATTCGTCACGGCCGCAGCGGCCCGATCACCTCCAAGGTCATCGACAAGACCGGCGGCAAGGTGTTCGTGCTCAAGCCGTCCATGGATTTCCTTAACGACCCCGAGACGACCTACCCCGTCACAGTCGACCCCTCAGTTGCTTTGCCGCTCAACGGCGACACAGACGTGGATAGCGAGAATGACTGGAACAACGTCGACGGCGAATACCTGACCGCCGGGACGCAGGGCACCCAGAAGTCCCGAATCTACCTGGCCTTCGACACCAGAGGCCTTCCCGCCATCACGTCAGCCCAGCTCTCCCTCACCAACTTCGACGCTCCCAGCTGCGGCGCCACGGTCGGGGCCGGCATCCAGGTCCGACGCATCACCGGCTTCTGGCACGCCGACACCCAGACCTGGACACCCCAACCGACCAACACCACCGACGGCGCCGTCACCAACACCGCGGGCATCGATTCAACCTGCGCCACTTGGCCCGGCCAAATGACGTGGAACGTCACCACGATCGTCAGCGCCTGGGCAAGCGGAACCGCCCCCAACCACGGCCTGGTGCTGCAATCCCCCACAGAAACAACCAGCAACAACTACCGGGTCTTCACCTCCTCCGAGAACACCGATGACTTCGGCCCCCCACCCACGCTGACCGTCACCTCCGACACCGTCTTTATTCCAGGTGAGGGGGAGGACCCAGCCGATCCTGGTCCTGAGGATTTTAGACCAGGACAAGTGGATGTAGACACGGGCTCGTGGGTCATCAGCGGCATCGATGTGTTCGAGGATGGGCTGGTCACCACTCGCAGTCACAGTGCTGGTCAACGCACAGATGTAGCCCGTCCGAACGAGGCTGTTCTCGGCCCAAATTGGCGACTGGAACCTCTCGGCGGAATACTTAGATCTCGCCTAGTGGACAACAGCAGCAACGGCTACCTGCAGTTCGTGTACAGCACCGGCACGGAATCGGTGCGCTTCCTCGCCAACCAAGCACAGCCCGGGACGTTCACTGGCGATGATGGTGCGACCATAGTAAAGAACGCCGATGGCACGTTCACACAAAGCGGTGGCGAGTTTCAAATCACTTTAGTGTGGACCCAGGTGGGCAGTGAGTATCTCATCACCTCGCTGGGGGCCGCGGACACAGGCATGCAAACCATCAGTTACGACACTCAGGGGCGAGTGACGCGTCTGGTCTCCCCCGCAACTCAGGGTGTTTGCCCAACTCCCGATGCGCCTGGGTGTGCTTCGGTGACCTTTCAGTACGCCACAGCCACCACCGCAACCACGTCTCAACTGGGGGACGTAGCTGGACAGGTAAAGTCGATCAGCTACGATGCCCCCGGTGATGTCGCGTTGATTACCGCCGTTCGTTATGCTTACGACAGCGCGAAGCGCCTTCGAGAAGTCCAAGACGTACGACAGACAGACGGCGAACCGATCAAGGTAACGTCATACAATTACGACACGGCAGGAAACATCACGCGTTTGACCAGTGCCGCAGACGGAACTTGGGACCTGACTTATGCAGCCCCGGGCAAGTTGAGCACTGCCACCCAGGTAGCTCCGCCAAGCCTTGGCCGCATGGCGGCGGCTGCAAGCTGCGCCCCCTATGCAGCGGATTACATGCTGTACGGCCGATGTCCTCATGCCGTTGACGTACAGCAGGGGACTGGCGTCACACTCCGATCACCGTACTGGCAGAAAACTAAAACGGGTGCATCCGTCATGGGTGTCAATAATGACGGATGCAGCGCTCCCGTAGTCGGCGACTATCCAGTTTACTGGCTGAATTTCCGAGTAGCGTGCAATTCTCATGACTACGGCTACGGACTTATTCGCTCTGGATATCTCGCTAGGAGCAAGCGACCTTCCGTGGACGCGGTATTCCAAACCATCCTCACACAAAAAGTGTGCCCAGGATACCCAAAGTGGGACCCCGTAGGCAAAATTAACAAGCGAGCGGCCTGCATGCTTTACGCAGTAATCTTCTATAACGCCGTGCGTGCGCGAGGGGACACCTATATCTAAGCAATAGGAGGATGTTACCCCGCTCGGGAGGAATTCCACCTCCCGAGCACTTTTTTCTTTTTCGGGATTGTCAACAAGAGAAGATTTACCATATGAATAGAAACAAGCTTATCGTCAACAGTCTAGCAATTATTGCAGCATTGTGTTATGTGGGGGCAATAATTCACGCGACTTTTATGACACTGAACGGCCAACTCGGGGATGTCATGTATGGTGATTTCCTTACCATCTTGATGGCGCTACCTCTGTCCGTGGCGAAATTGTTCACCGACTCCTCTCTATCTGCAATAGTAATTGGAGTTCGCCAGGCGGATACCATATACGCATGGGACTACTTCATCATGACATGGCCGGGATTAGTGCAAGGCCTTCTCGCGGGATGGCTGTTAAGGTGGACAAGGAATCACCGTCCAGGCCGACTAGCGATCGGGCTGGCCGCAAGCGAAGCGGCTCTTGTTCTAATCTCCGGATACGCCACCATTACGGATCAATGGGCTCCCCGACGCCCTTATGGAGTACCAATATTGGTCTACGGCATAGCGCAAGCTATAGCACTATCGCTGTGGTGGTTGGCCAGAAGGAGAGCAGAACAAAGAGAGGTCGCCGGCCCGGCAGCGCAGAATCCCCTTCGATAATCACTCGTCCGACACATCGAGACCAGTGACATGCAGCCGTAGGCAGTCGTATGCCACCCGTGCAAAATATGTATGCAATGCCCCTTGGAGCCGTTTGCCAGGTCAGCCCAAATATGCGAATGGCCCCGGGGGTAACCCGAGGCCATTCCGCAACCGCTCGCGATCACTCGTTCAGAGCGTTCAGGATCTTGGAGTTCGCTAGTTCCCTCTGTCCGTCGATCACCTTCGCGTACACACGCTGTAGGACCTCTACGCTGTGGCCCGCTCGCTTGGCGACCTCGGTAGGGGCGACGCCGGAGGCAAGCCAGAGGGAGACAGCCGCGTGCCGAAGGTCATACGGCGTCGCCGCCAACGACGAGGCCACCTGCGCAGGGGTGAACGCCTGCTGGCGTACCGCCTTCCAGACGCGGGAGATCGCCGAGTTCGTGTAGAGCCCGCCCTTGCTCGTGGCGAACAGCCTGCCGTCGCCGGCCACGCCGAACTCTTCGATGTGCTCGCGCAGGATCTTCACCAGAGCCGGAGGAATCGGCACTGGCCGGGTGTCCTTGTCCGCCCGGAACCTGTCAAACGTGTTGAGACATCAGGCTACTTGTGTGGTTTGTGGTGAAGCGCCGTCGTCTTGAGACGTGAGTGGTTTGTTGATCCA
>NZ_JBICTU010000068.1:3545-5386 GCF_043197795.1 Sphaerisporangium sp. NPDC049003 | reverse complement strand
GCTTTGTGGTCAAGTCCTCGGCCTATTAGTACCGGTCAGCTCCACACCTCACGATGCTTCCACCTCCGGCCTATCAACCCAGTCGTCTCCTGGGAGCCTTACCCTGTTTCCAGGTGGGAGACCTCATCTCAAGGCAGGCTTCCCGCTTAGATGCTTTCAGCGGTTATCCCTCCCGAACGTAGCCAACCAGCCGTGCTCTTGGCAGAACAACTGGCACACCAGAGGTTCGTCCGTCCCGGTCCTCTCGTACTAGGGACAGCCCCTTTCAAGTCTCCTGCGCGCGCAGCGGATAGGGACCGAACTGTCTCGCGACGTTCTAAACCCAGCTCGCGTACCGCTTTAATGGGCGAACAGCCCAACCCTTGGGACCTACTCCAGCCCCAGGATGCGACGAGCCGACATCGAGGTGCCAAACCATCCCGTCGATATGGACTCTTGGGGAAGATCAGCCTGTTATCCCCGGGGTACCTTTTAGCCGTTGAGCGACGGCGCTTCCACATGCCACCGCCGGATCACTAGTCCCAGCTTTCGCTCCTGCTCGACCTGTCGGTCTCACAGTCAAGCCCCCTTGTGCACTTACACTCAACACCTGATTGCCAACCAGGCTGAGGGAACCTTTGGGCGCCTCCGTTACCCTTTAGGAGGCAACCGCCCCAGTTAAACTACCCACCAGACACTGTCCCCCACCCGGATACACGGGCGCGGGTTAGACATCCAAAACGACCAGAGTGGTATTTCACCAATGACTCCACCCGAACTAGCGTCCAAGCTTCACCGTCTCCCACCTATCCTACACAAGCCGTCCCAAACACCAATGTCAAGCTGTAGTGAAGGTCCCGGGGTCTTTCCGTCCTGCTGCGCGTAACGAGCATCTTTACTCGTAGTGCAATTTCGCCGGGTCTGTGGTTGAGACAGCGGGGAAGTCGTTACGCCATTCGTGCAGGTCGGAACTTACCCGACAAGGAATTTCGCTACCTTAGGATGGTTATAGTTACCACCGCCGTTTACCGGCGCTTAAGTTCTCAGCTTCGCACACCCGAAGGCGCACTAACCGGTCCCCTTAACGTTCCGGCACCGGGCAGGCGTCAGTCCGTATACATCGTCTTACGACTTCGCACGGACCTGTGTTTTTAGTAAACAGTCGCTTCCCCCTGGCCACTGCGACCCCCACCAGCTCCGAGTGCAAGACTCATCACCAGCAAGGGTCCCCCTTCTCCCGAAGTTACGGGGGCAATTTGCCGAGTTCCTTAACCACAGTTCACCCGATCGCCTTGGTATTCTCTACCTGACCACCTGAGTCGGTTTAGGGTACGGGCCGCCGGCACACTCACTAGAGGCTTTTCTCGGCAGCATGGGATCACCCACTTCACCACAATCGGCTCGGCATCACATCTCACCCTACATGCGGCACGGATTTACCTATGCCACGGGCTACATGCTTACCCCAGGAACAACCATCGCCTGGGATGGGCTACCCTCCTGCGTCACCCCATCGCTTACCTACTACCAGATCAGGCCAGGCGTTCAGCCTCACCAAGTCCCGAAGGACAACAGGGGCTTAAGGACCCTTAGTATCACTGGATTCGATATGGGCGCGTGCTAGCGGGTACGGGAATATCAACCCGTTGTCCATCGACTACGCCTGTCGGCCTCGCCTTAGGTCCCGACTTACCCTGGGCGGATTAGCCTAGCCCAGGAACCCTTGGTCATCCGGCGCAGAAGTTTCTCACTTCTGATTCGCTACTCATGCCTGCATTCTCACTCGCACGGCCTCCACAACTCGATCACTCGGCTGCTTCCCCGGCCGCACGACGCTCCCCTACCCATCCACACACCTAGAT
>NZ_JBICTU010000068.1:2077-3447 GCF_043197795.1 Sphaerisporangium sp. NPDC049003 | reverse complement strand
GCCAAGCTATACGCGTGAATGCCACGACTTCGGCGGTGTACTTGAGCCCCGCTACATTGTCGGCGCGGAATCACTTGACCAGTGAGCTATTACGCACTCTTTCAAGGATGGCTGCTTCTAAGCCAACCTCCTGGTTGTCACTGCGACTCCACATCCTTTCCCACTTAGCACACGCTTAGGGGCCTTAGTCGGTGGTCTGGGCTGTTTCCCTCTCGACTACGGAGCTTATCCCCCGCAGTCTCACTGCCACGCTCTCACTTACCGGCATTCGGAGTTTGGCTGACGTCAGTAACCCGGTAAGGCCCATCAGCCATCCAGTGCTCTACCTCCGGCAAGAAACACGTGACGCTGCACCTAAATGCATTTCGGGGAGAACCAGCTATCACGGAGTTTGATTGGCCTTTCACCCCTACACACAGGTCATCCCCCAGGTTTTCAACCCTGGTGGGTTCGGTCCTCCACACGGTCTTACCCGCGCTTCAACCTGCCCATGCGTAGATCACTCCGCTTCGGGTCTACAGCATGCGACTCAAACGCCCTATTCAGACTCGCTTTCGCTACGGCTCCCCCACACGGGTTAACCTCGCCACACACCATAACTCGCAGGCTCATTCTTCAAAAGGCACGCAGTCACATCACAAACAAGGCAAGCCTCGTCTAAGCTCCTACGGCTTGTAGGCACACGGTTTCAGGTACTATTTCACGACCCCTCACCGGGGCGCTTTTCACCTTTCCCTCACGGTACTTGTTCACTATCGGTCATCAGGGAGTATTTAGGCTTACCAGGTGGTCCTGGCAGATTCACACAGGATTCCTCGAGCCCCGTGCTACTTGGGATCCCCTCAAACAGTCGACAAGGTTTCGCCTACCCGACTCTCACGGTCTACGGCGCAACTTCCCAGAAGCTTCGACTACCCCATCGATTTATCACTGCTTGGAGGAACGGCAGCTCCTCCCAGAGGGTCCCACAACCCCACACACGCAACACCTGCCGGCTATCACACGCGCATGGTTTAGCCTCATCCGCTTTCGCTCACCACTACTCACGGAATCACTATTGTTTTCTCTTCCTACGGGTACTGAGATGTTTCACTTCCCCGCGTTACCACCAACCGCCCTATACATTCAGACGGCGGCAACACCACATGACTGGTGCTAGGTTTCCCCATTCGGACATCCCCGGATCAACGTCTGGTTGGCGACTCCCCGAGGCTTAACGCAGCCTCCCACGTCCTTCATCGGCTCCTGATGCCAAGGCATCCACCGTGTGCCCTAAAAAACTTGGCCACAAAGATGCTCGCGTCCACTATGCAATTCACAAACAACAAACAGGCCACCAACCCCACCCACCACCAGACACCCACACCCCA
>NZ_JBICTU010000067.1:0-7840 GCF_043197795.1 Sphaerisporangium sp. NPDC049003 | reverse complement strand
CCTTTCCATCTGTGGCGGCTTGGCATTTCCTTACCTGCGTAGCCGTATGTTTATGAACGAACCCCATCAAAACCTCAACTCGCCGGGGCCCTGGGGTCAGTGGGGATCGGATCCTACGCCACGGGGGCGGATGCCGTGCTGTTTCGTGTGCTCGGACCTCTTTCGGTCAGCGATCACGACGGAAATCTCATCGACATTTCAAGGAGGAAGAACCGAGGTCTTCTGGCGCTTCTCCTGCTCCACGCGAACGTCGCCGTATCCCAGTCCTATCTGGTCGAGCACCTGTGGGACGGCCGCCCTCCGAAGTCCGCCGACAGCAACCTCAAGACCTACATATTCCAATTACGGCGCCTGCTCTCGTCCACTCACCTGCCGGAACCGCGAATCGTGACGTCGAGGAACGGCTACGCGCTCACGGTGGGGCACGAGGACCTCGATGCGGCGGCGTTCGATCTCCTCGTCGCGGAAGGCCGCCGACGACTTGCCGACGGCGACCCGAGACAAGCGTACGAGCTTCTGGAGAAGGCTCTGGGACTCTGGCGTGGGGACCCTCTTCACGGGATCGACCTGGCCGGAGACCTGGCCCCGTGGGCCGGGCGGTTACGGGAAGAACATGTGTCGGCCACGGAGGACTTCTTCGACGTGAAGTTAAGGCTGGGCCGCAATTGGGAATTGATCGGCCGGCTCCGCGCGTGGACTTCCGCGCACACGTTGCGGGAACGCCCTCATGGACAATTGATGCTCGCCCTCCACCGTTCGGGCAGGCATGCCGAGGCGTTGGACGTCTATCGAAACCTAAGACACGCGCTGGTGACGCATGTCGGCACGGAGCCGGGGGCCGATGTGCGGGACCTGCATCAGCGAATTCTCCGGGACGATCCGGCGTTGCTGCCGGAGAACGGGAACCGGGAGTTCTGGCGATCGCCTCGTGACCTCGCTCACGACTCCTACCATCGGTGTGCGAGACGATGACCCGGCGGCAAGCTGACCCGGAGCGCAGGCCCTCCGGGGGCCGAGCACCGGGGCGGCGCGGCAGCGATCGGCCCCGACCTCTCACAGCCAGAGCCGAAGTCTGCCGATCGTCCTACCCCGCCGACTACGGACCGAAGACGCCCCTTGTGGTCGGTGCCGCACGGATGTGAGGGCTTAGGCTCGGGCGACATGCGACGGCTGGCGCTCTTCGACCTGGATGACACTTTGATCGACCTGCGGGCCGCGTTTCGCTTATGGGCAGCGGAGTTCACTGCGGACTACCGCCTCGAGAACGAGGCGGCCGACTGATCGCCTTGGATCGGGCCGGGCTGGCGCACCGTGGAGAGTTCTTCGCCCACGTGCGTCAGCATTTCGCCCTGCGGGTCGAGGCGGCGGCGCTGTGGGCAGACTACCGACGGCGTATGCCACATGTGGTGACCTGTACTCCCGAGGTGCTGGCCAGTCTCGCAGGCTTGCGGGTGGACGGGTAGCGGGTGGGGATCGTCACTAACGGAACTGCGGACAATCAGCTCGGAAAGATCAAGTGCAGCGGGTTGGCTGAGGTGGTCGATGGATGGGCATGCTCGGCCTCTGAGGGGATCCGCAAACCGGATCGACGGCTGTTTTAGATCGCTGCGGGCCGGTGCGGGGCTTCCCTGGCCGATGGTGGGTGGATGGTCGGTGACAGCCTGGTCAAGGACGTGGGCGGTGGCCGCGCGGCTGGACTGCGTACGGTGTGGGTCAACCCCGATGGGCTGGTCGCGGACGGCGCGCAAGCCGATCACGAGGCCAAGCATGTCACAGAGGCTGTGACGCTGCTGGCGCGCCTGGATTGAGCGGTCGCTTGACGGACTATGAGTGGCAAAGGCGCTCCTCTCGTGGCCGATGGCGCGCACGGCGGCGCCGGCCGCGACCGGCCGGAGAGCCGCAGCGCGGGCGGCGACCGCCAGGCGCGCGGCGGGCCGCGAAGCGGACCGCCTTAAACCAGTAAAGAAAATCTGAGCCCACTACACGCGCAGAGCGACGTGGCCGCCTGTCTGGCCGATGTCGCCGGTGATCGCTGAGGCCTCGAAGCGATCGCCGGGTGCTTCGATCTCGGTGAATTCAAGTGGCCGGCCGTCGTAGCTGAGGGTGACGCGTCTGATGATCAGGAGGGGTGTTCCTACCGGCTCCATGGACAGGTCAGCGTACGTGTCGCCGTAGGGCATGCGGGTGTAGACCGAGGTGGCCCAGCGGAGGGGACCGTGGTTGGCCTCCAGGTGGGCGTAGTAGTTGTCCGACTCGACGTGCAGGTCTATGTCTCGGTCGGCGCCTTCGCCTTTCACTGTGCCGATGTGGTCTGCGATGACGTAAGAGTCCAGGTGTATGCGGTGACGAGTCTTGGCGTGCTGCCAGTAGGCGTAGCGGTAGACCACAACCCGGCCGCGGCGAATGCCCAGGACTTCGGCGTCTTCGCCTTCGGCGGTCATGGGAGCTGGTTGGTTGTGGGGCAGCTTGTTACCGCGTTCGATGTCACTGGGCACGGTGACGTGTTCCCAGCCTTGTGCGGCGGGGTCGTAGGCAGGGCTGAGTAGGTCTTCTGCTGGTGAGCTACCGAAGGTGATCAATCGACGGTCAGGTCGGGCTCGAACGAAGGTTCCTCGTCCATGGGCGACGGTGAGCAGGCCTTCGCTGACGAGTTGCGCGATGGCTTTGCGGATGGTGGGTCGTGAGGTGGCGTACTCGTCCGCCATGAAAGCTTCGCCGGGGAGTGCCTGTCCGGGCTGGTAGTGGCCTTGCAAGATGTCGGTTCGCAGGAAGCCGGTGATCTCCCGCCATCGGGCGGTGCCCTTCTCCTCGATCATTCGCTCTCCCGTCCTTCATTCCCTCTTTACAAGACGTAGCACGTGTTGGCTACCATGTCGATGTAGGCCCAGACGTAGCACGTGTCCGGGCATGTCGGAACTGAGGCGAAGGAGGTCCCCATGAATGAGAAGGAGGAAGACCGACCCACCGCCAGCCAGCACCCGGAATGGCTGGTCGATCTCACAGACGTGATCAACGCGTCCGGCTACGAGCGATGGCGCGCGATGGTCGCCGCAACCGGCGGGTGCGCCAACCCAGTACATCTGGCCGGCGAGTCGCACATCGTCGCTACGGCTACCGGTGAGGTCCTGCACTCCTACCGAACCGCTGACGAACCCTCAGGGCATCTGCTGGTTCCCTGCGGCAACCGGCGCGCCTCGGTCTGTGCGGCCTGCTCGGAGCTCTATCGGGCCGACACCTTCCAGCTGATCCGCGCGGGCCTGTCCGGCGGTAAGGGCATCCCTGAGCAGGTCAGTATGCATCCTCGGGTGTTCCTGACCTTGACCGCCCCCTCCTTCGGTCCGGTCCACAGCCGGCGCGAGCACAACGGAACGGCGCGGCCCTGCCGGCCGCGTGCTCGCTGCAGGGTTTGTGAGCACGGGCAGCCAGTCGGCTGCCACATACGGCATGAGCCCCAGGATGCCGAGCTCGGGCAACCGATCTGCGAGGGGTGTTACGACTATGTGGGCGCGGTGCTGTGGCAGGCGCACGCGGGCGTGTTGTGGCATCGGTTCACTCTCGAAGTGCGGCGGGAGTTGGCCAAGCAGGCGGGGATGAGCCGCCGGGCGTTCGGCAAGCTGGTCCAGGTCTCCTTCGCCAAGGTCGCCGAGTATCAGCGGCGCGGCCTGGTCCACTTTCACGCCGTCGTCCGGCTGGATGGTCCCGAGGGCGGCACCGACCTTCCCCCGGACTGGGCCGATCACGCCCTCTTGGTGGGGGCCATCCCGGCGGCGGTCCGGCGCGTGGAGGTGACCTCTGCCAAGAGCGAGCTTGGCCGGCGGCGGCTGGTCTGGGGCGATCAGCTCGACATCCGGCCCATCCTCCTCAGCGCCTCGCTGGACGGGGTGAGCGAGCAAGCGGTGGCCGGTTACATTTCCAAGTACGCCACCAAGGGTGCTGAGGCGTCGGGCGCCGTCGATCATCGTCTGTCCTGCTCGGTCTGCCGAGGCAAAGGTCGGCTCGGTCCGGCTGCCTCGTGCACGCGCTGTCAGGGCACCGGGCTGAAGCCTGGCCTTCTGTTGGATCTGCTTCCGGTGACCGAGCATGCCCGGCGCATGATCCGCACGTGCTGGGAGCTGGGCGCACGGTCGGAGTTCGCGCATCTTAGGTTGCGTCCTTGGGCACACATGCTGGGGTTTCGCGGTCACTTCGCCACCAAGTCGCGCCGCTACTCCACCACCATGGGCGCTCTCCGGCAGGCACGCGCCGACCACCGTGCCGCCGAAGCGCGCGACCGCAATGGGCTTCCCGCACTCGGGGACGGTTCAACGCTCGTGCTCGGGCACTGGCGATTTGCCGGAAGCGGCCACTCCCCCGGTGAAGCCATCTTGGCCGAGGAGATCCGGCACGGCGTCCAGACCGCCCGCACGATCACCACCCAGCGGGCGGCCGAATGATGCGAGCCGACCGAAGCGACGGCAAGCGGCTCTATCGCGTCAGCGACGCCATGCACCTGCTCAGCATGAGCCGCACCGTGATCTACGAGCAGATCAGGACCGGGCGGCTTCGCTCCGTCACCCAAGGCCGTACCCGGCTAATCCCCGCCTCGGCCATCTCCGACTACATCGCACTCCTCGAACAGGAAGCGAGGGCAGCATCATGACCGCACGACGCAGCCGCGGAGATGGCGGCCTGCACTGGGACGAGGCGCGTCAACGCTGGATCGCGACCGCCAGCCTCGGCTTCGACGCACGGGGCAAGCGGATCACGAAGAAGGCCAGCGGCAAGACCAAGACCGAAGCCAAGGAGAAGCTCAAGGAGATCATTCGCGATCACGAGGACGGGCTTGCGTCGGTCCCGGCCGGTTACACCATGGCAGAGGCAGTGAAGTACTGGCTCACCTATGGCCTGAGCGGTCGCGCAGGCACAACGATCGAGATGTACACGACGTACGCGCAGACTCACATCATTCCGGAGTTAGGCGCACGGAAGCTCCGGGAGTTGACTGCCGAGGACGTGGACAAGTGGCTCGCCCCGAAGTCGTCGACGCTCAGCACACGGTCACTCAAGATCCTCCATGGGATCATGAACCGTGCCGTGAGCAATGCTCAGAAGCGCGACAAGGTACGCCGTAACGTGGTCGCGCTCTGCGAGGTCCCGGAAGGGCGGGCCGGTCGACCGTCCAAGGCACTCACTCTCGACCAGGCGGAAGCCGTGCTGACGGCGGCTGAGGGAACGTCCATTCATGCCTACCTCGTGCTGTCCCTGCTCATCGGCGCTCGCACCGAGGAGCTACGGGCGCTCACCTGGTCACATGTGGACCTGGACGGCAAGCCCGACGTCACTCCCGCCATACCACCGCACATCATGGTGTGGCGCTCCGTACGTCTCAGCGGCGACACCAAGACCAGGAAGTCCCGTCGCACCCTGGCGATGCCCGCTCGCTGCGTGGACGCGCTCCGCGCGCATAAAGAGCGTCAGGAGATCGCCCGACAGGCGGCGGGCGGCAAATGGCGGGAGAACGATCTCGTGTTCGCCTCGCAGGTCGGCACGGAGCTGGACGCGCACAACGTACGACGTGTCTTCCGGAAGGTGATCGAGAAAGCGGGGCTCAACCCGCAGGAGTGGACGCCGCGCGAGACGCGGCACAGCTTCGTTTCTCTGCTCTCCGACTCCGGCATTCCATTGGAGAACATCTCGCGCCTGGTCGGCCACAGCAGCACCCTCGTGACCGAGACGGTCTATCGGAAGCAGCTCCGACCGGTGATGCAGGAAGGGGCGACGGCCATGGACCTGATCTTTCCCCGTCGTGCCTCTGAGGGTTAGTCACTCAGTTAGACACTCACACCCCGTTCCGAAGATCAGGGACGGGGTGTTTTGGCTGGTGGGCGCTACTGGGTTCGAACCAGTGACCCCTCGCTTGTAAGGAGCCATGATCGCCTCGACGGCCCTCCGACCTGCGGCGCGCAACCTCTGGCCAGCCACAACCAACCATCCCCCACACGAGCTAATGGCACGCTAATGGCACGGTGATCATGGGGATGGCCTGGGCCCCAACGGTCCTGAATGGCACGCAGTGGCACGCGCTCAGGCATGCCGATGGCACGTAGATCGCCCTGGTGTCGGCGCACGAACCCAATCCGCATTAGCAGCTCGGATCTTGGGCGTCCAGAGTGGTTCAAGCTGGACCAACGCGCCCGGCGGGTCCTCCTGGAATGGCCACGAATGGCGGTGAACCGCAACCCAAACTGCAACCCGAACGGGGGTCCTCACCAGCGCGGACGCGCACATCTCCCCCGCCTGATCATCCCGTCTGCCTCGACCCACCGCGAAGCGGCAGCGGGCCAGCGACGGAGGCACAAGCCCGTCTTCGCGTGTACGTCCACCGGCCGCCGTTCCTCGACCATAGGACGCCAACGGCCACAGACGGGCTTGTGCCGGAGGAGTCGGCCTGCTGGGCTCGCCTGGGTCGCGGCAGACGGGATGATCAGGCCCCACCTCAGCCACCTACGGCCGTGCGGTCCCGCACCGCCCCTCATCCCGGAGCCGAGTGCCCCCGCCGGAGGCAACATTCTTCCAGCCCAAGCCCTGAGTTTAAACCAATGAGCTATCGCTCCCAGGTGAACCTATGCCGCTCAGGCCGCGGGGGCTTTCACGTAGATTTTAGGAACCCACTCTCGGGCCCGCCTCAGCAAGGCACGATAGGGTTCGTAGTTCTCGATTCGCTGCCCGAGCTTTGACGGCTCTGCTCCGGTCTGTAGCAGTAAAGCGGAGGTTAGGACCCAATAGAGCGTCTTCAAAAGGATCACCTGCTCCTGGAATTCCTCGTCATCAGGCCCTTCCCCTCGACGTGGAGCCTGATGAGCGAAGCCATTGCGCACGGCCTTAATGCGACTTTCCCAAACTCCTGTGGTGTCGAGTTCCTCTTCTTCCTGGCCTTTAGCCGCCAGACCAGCCGCTTGTGGCACCGTCTCGCGAGTTAGATCCGTAAGGTAACGCAACCTCTCGGCGTAGGAAGGCTCATCGATGTGCATTAGCGCCTCGCTGACGCGCTTCTGCCATTCCTCCGGAACCGCCTGCCTAGCCTGCCTCCTGAACTTGTCCTTCTCCTTGCGGGTCATCACTTGATCGGTCGGCCGGAGTCGACGGTGCAACCCTTCTGCGGCAATGGCCATCTCTAGGAGTCGACTGGGCAAAGGACGCTCGCGCGCGGTGATGGTCTCTGTCACCAGAGCCGGGATCGGGGATAGATCTGCTGCGACCTCCAGCCATCTCGCTACTTGATCGAGCGTGAGCTGATCACGAGTGAGATAGATTTGGTGCGCTTCAAGAAGATTGCCGCTGCTCTCCCTAAGCAGCGGATGCACTACATCCACCCATTCCTCGTCTCCGTCCCGATAGAGCTTGAGCTCAACAGGCGGACAGGGAACCCCAATTGCCATGGTGAGCAGTTCGGTCACCGGCGTAACGAATCGGCGCCACCACTCGTCTACAGTGAGCCCAACGGGCTCGGTAAGCCGTAGTTCGACTGATCGCTTGAACCCGGCTCCAACAATTGTCGGATGCTGGAGATTGATTACCTCGTCAAGAAAGAGTTCCCTGCCATCCCCCAGCACGGCGGATGATTGTTCGTGTCTTTCGTAGCGAGCGGTGATCTGGTCCCAGTCGTCTGTAAGCGTCATAGCAATACCGGGGAGATGCGCCCATGAGTCGAGGTGATCCACCCGGAGCCGCGCCATAGTGAAAGTTGCATCGGCACCCACCTGGTGCCAGGGCCCCGGCGAGTTGAGGTTTTGATGGGGTTCGTTCATAAACATACGGCTACGCAGGTAAGGAAATGCCAAGCCGCCACAGATGGAAAGGC
>NZ_JBICTU010000066.1:0-8234 GCF_043197795.1 Sphaerisporangium sp. NPDC049003 | reverse complement strand
TCACATCAAAGCGCGCCACATCCGAGTTCTATCAGCCATGACCAGCCCGCTACCGGACCCCACCAAGATCCGAACGTCAAACAGCTCCTAGGAGGGAGACCCGTACGGGGCTACCGTCCTCGAATAGGCCCAGCTTGACGGGTTGCGTGATGGAGGTCACGGAGGGGCCAGGCCATGCGATCGCGTCGGCGTGCGGGTCGGTCTCGATGACGCGCAATTCCAGGCGGTTGGCGCGTTCGGGGACTGGTTGAACTCGTACCGCGCCGCGTCGTGTTCCTAGGGCCGATTCCAGGGCGGGCAGTTTGGCGATGGCGTCCTCTACCGTCTGACCGCGTGCCAGAGCGACCCTGGCGCGGTATCCCCACAGGTCGACGATCGCCGATTGGATGCGTGAGCCGGTAAGGCCGACAGCGTGGGAGATGTCCGGCCAGGCGGCGAGCGTGCGTTCCACGCGTACCCGAGCACGACGCCGGCGATGCGCCCACCACGGGAGGCCGGCGACCAGCCCCCCGATGATGAGCGTGGCCGGAAGCGGCGCGGTGAACGGGCCAACGGCCGTGGCGGTAGCCGTCCATCCGCCGATGAGCATGACGGTTGCGGCGGCGTAGCCGCGTTCCACGGGTCGAGTCAGGTTGACCCATCGGCCGTACAAGGCCAGCGCCCACGCTGCCAGTCCGGTGAGGATCAGGACGGTTGGCCACCACGTGGGATAGGCCGTGTGCAGGATCCTCCCGCCCGTGAGGGCGAGAAGCATTGCGGTCAGGGGGGCGAGTTCGGAGCGGTAACGCCACATCGCGCGAGCGATGGTCACGAGGGCGATGGGGGCGAACTCCAGATCATCGGAGAGCACCATCATGGGTTCGATACCGTCGCGACGCATCCGGCGGGCGTTGCGGCGCAACCGGTGCCGCGAGTGGCGATGCCTCACCATCTGGCCTCACCTTGCTTCGCGTAATCGGCGTGCTGTGCGGTGAGTTCGTCGCGCAGGTAGAACAGCGAATCGGTTTCGCCGTCGTGGTGAGCGCTCAAGGTTGCGCGAGCTGCGGCGATCAGGTCGGCGCGCCTGCGGCGGGTGCGGGCGAGTTCAGTACGGAGCTTGGCGATCTCCGCAGCCAGGGAAAGTGTGTCGTCCAGCGCGGTCGTGACGTGCTGCCAGATATCGGCCAGGGTCAGGGTGGTGGAAGAGAAGGCGTTGATGAGCTGACGGGCCGTGTGGTTGCGGGCGATGACCTCCTGAAGAGCCGGGTCGGGATAAGGGTTGGTGTAGGGCACTAGGCATCCCTCCTTAGGTCGGGGAACAGGGTCAGGAGCCGGTGAGCCAGCTCAGGGCGGCGCTCACCAGACGACGGATGTCAGGGGCTACGGCGGTAGCGGCCAGGAAGAAGCCGAACAGCAGGCATGTGATCGCCTGCCACAGCCTCAGGCCGAGGTAGCGCCAGGCCACCAGAACGGCCACTCCCAGCAGCACCACCAGGGGAACCGATACCTTCAAGGGGTCACCTCCTCTCGACTTGCCTCATGTAGCGGGGATCCGGTCAGGGGTTGGCGGTCAGATGCCGTCGTGGTGCGCCTTGCGGCGGTGCCAGCGGGCACGGGCGCGGCACTTGCGGCATCGGCCGGTGCCAGGGTCAGTGATGGCGCCACAGGGGCAACGGCGGCCGAACAGTCGAGGGATACGCAACGGGGTTCACCTCCTCACGTCGTGAAAGCCGGGGGCGGTGTCGTGGCAGTGGCGGACGTGAACGCCGACAAGGCGACGGGTCGCGCCGTCGAGGGAGGTACGCGGTCCGCCGGCGAGGCTCATGCGGCGGTCCTGCCTGCGGATGCTGGCGGTCAACGCGATGAACGCCACCAGCACGACAGCGCCCAGGAACAGCGCGAGGAACACGATGATCAAGCAGATGTCCACGGTCACGCCCCCTCGTGAAGGTCGGGGACGACCGCGCCGGAGTAGGACATCAGGGCCTCGTGACGAGCACGCGCACCGGCCAGGATTGCGACCGCCCCGTACTCCACGGGACCGAAGCGCACGGCGGTGCGGTGGTGGCCGTAGGCGATGCCCTCGGGGTCGATGGTCGAGCCGATGAGGCCGGCCAAGCGCTCGACCTCAGCGCGCATGTCCGCGTCGGTACCGCGCGGGACGAACACCGTGGCGGCCACGTCGCGCGGAGCGGTCACCGCGGGGCGGCTTTCCAAGAAGTCCGCAAGCGCTCGGAGTCCGGTGATCAGGCGGGGGCGGTGTTCATGGTCGGGGTATGCCATCGAGATCACTTCCTTCGGCCGGGGGGAACCTTGCGATAGCGAAGGTAGGTTCGGCGGAAGGGGTGACCCCATCACGAGATGAGATCTTGCGATGAGATCAACTGGATCTGGTGGTGAGATAAATGCCTGGTAGATGCCACTTCAGACATGAGAAAGCCCCCGACAGAGCCGAGGAATGAGCGTCTTGTAGACGCTGCGGCTTTGCCGGGGGCGGCTTGGGAGACTACGGCGCGAGGCTGAACGTCTCCGGGTCAGACAGGAGGTCAGCGAGGCACCGCGTCCTGCTATGGAGCTGGCGGGGACGCCTGGCCGAACAGTTCCAAGAACTCAATGACTTTCTCGCGTGCCCTCTTGTGGGCGGCTTGCTCGGTGGGGAGCCTTTCGATCGCCTGTGCTCCCTTGGGACCGGGCAGCTTGCAGTGCAGTTCCATCGGCCGGCACAGCACGTCCAAGGTGAAGGCACGCACGCCACCGACCATGCCGTGTTTGAATGCGTTGATCTTCGGCGACTGGACCCAGACGATCTCAAACTCAGCCACGGAGGGACTCGTTGTCGATGTCGGTCGCCCTCTGGACAGGGGCATTTGTCGCGGGTGACGGCGAATGGTCGGTGGCCATTTCCCGGTAGCGTTCGGCTACCCGCTGTGCTGCCGTGGTGGGAGCGTCGGCGGGGCAGCAGGTGTAGACCCTCCGCCCGGTGCGCTCGGAGAGACGCCCCGTCCACCAGCGAAAATGCACACCTTTGGGTCCGTGCTCACACCACACCACCAAGCCGTACCGAAGTGACAGCGCTGCCACCTGGTCGCCTGGATGAGGGTCGGCAGTGATCCCGTGGCTCTCCAGCTCTCGGCACAGCCGTAGCACGGCTGACGCGACAGGGGAGCGCTGAACGGTGACCATCCTGATCACGGCTTCTTCCCCACGCCACCAAGTACCCACACGGGTACGTCAGGGTGATCGCTGGGGTACACCGCGTCGAAGTCGTCCGGCCGCCACTCGTTCAGCCGTACCAGGCCCGGCTCTACCAGCGTGGTTCCGGCGAAGAAGGGCAACACCCGGTCGCGGTCGCGGAAGGCGATCTCGGCAGCGGTGTAGCCATGGGAGGCCTCGATCATGGCCGGAGTCGGTTCCAGGTGCGAAATCGCCACGTATGAGCCGGATGCCAGCGAGTCAGTCAGGGTGCCGACGATCCGGTACGGGTCGTGCTCCCCACCATCGGGGAAGAAGTGCAGGATCGCGAACAACAGGACGGCGATCGGCTGGGAGAAGTCCAGTAGCGTACTGGCCTGTCCTAGGATCGCACCGGACTCCCGGAGGTCACCGCCGACTGCGTGCGTGGTGGGGTTGGTGGCCAGCAACGCGTCTGCATGGGCCAGCACTAACGGGTCATTGTCCACGTAGACCACTCGGGCATCTGGCGTGACCGCCTGAGCCACTTCGTGAACGTTCTGCCGTGTCGGTAGACCTGACCCGATGTCGAGGAACTGCCGAATACCCGCCTCCTGCGCCAAGTAGCGGACTACACGCCTGAGAAACGTCCGGTTCGCCACGGCAAGCCGAGGGACGTACGGCGCGCTCTCGATGACCCTCGCGGCTGCCTGCCGGTCGACGGGAAAGTGGTCCTTGCCACCGAGGAAACAGTCATAGATCCGGGCGATATTGGGCTGAGAAGGGTCATAGACCGGCTTCATGACTCTGCTCACGCTAGGCGGCTCGATCGGATGCGTGGCACTCCCCCTATTGGAGGCCGCTCTCAGATCGATTCCAGCGCTCCGCAACCTTCCGATTACGGTCCGTATCGACGCTTTCACGTAGCAATCACGGCTCTGCACCTCCTGTGATAGGCGAGCCGCATATCTCTCTGCGAGTCCCCGGCCCTGACCTGCGTCTTGCCTTGACGGGAGGGTTTCAAGCAAAGGCGTTCGGGCTAATCTCACCGTGATATCTCACGATGTGATGGACTTAGAGATCTGCCGACTTCTTTACAGGCGAGCTGCCAAAGGGACGGAACGCACGCCATGGCGATGGATCAGCGAAACGTCAGAGAGATCCTTGATGGCGTTTTTGCACGTCAAGACATGGATGACGTATGCCGGCGACGTGACGTCGGGGGCATCATCCGCATCCTCGGCAAGTACGGAGTCACTCAAGGGCAGATCGCCAGTCTCACAGGAATCGCCCAGGGGCGCATAAGCGAGTACAAGACAGGCAAGCGCATCCCGACCGCTAAGTCTACAGTTGAGGCGTTCGCTGATGGCTTGGGCATGCCTGCGCACTTACGTCACTCTTTGGGGCTTTCCCCAAAGAGTGACGGCAACGGCGCGGACGGTGCGCAGATCATCAGCGGCGAGTTTCAAATCCCTACAGACACGTTCGACTTGCAGCTTCTAGCGGAGGAAGTCGGGAAGCGGGGTGACGCGTTGAAGCGACGCGAACTACTCGGCATGATTGCGCGCCTCGGTGCCACTACAGCACTCGCACAAAATGAGGTCTGGGAACGACTCTCGTATGCCTTGGCCAAACCAAGTGCCATAGACGAAGCGATCGTTCGGGAGATGGAAGCTAGATCAGCGGGATTCCATCGTCTCGAAGAAATCATGTCGGCAGGCTCTATCTACAAAGGACTTGCTCTCCACCTCAAAGAGGTTGGGACCATTCTCAACGGCACGACCACCGACCCGAAAGACGAGCTAAGGCGGCGTCTGATCGTCGTAGCGGCGGAAAGTAGCGTGCTGGCCGGCTGGATCGCCAGCGACATGGGAAGCCCTACGACCGCGCGCAACTTCTACAGCACTGCGGAAAGAGCCGCTAAAGAGGCAGACGACCCCAGCATCGTTGCGTGCGCCTACGCGTACCGTAGCTACATCCCGAGCGCTAAGGGCTCTCATGGACGAGCTAGGGCATTGCTAGCAAGCGCCTTGGAGGTACTTCCGCCTTCTGCTTCGCCAGGCACGATGTCATGGCTTGCCGCACGACACGCAGAGGAGAGCGCGGCTCTCGGCGACAAAGAGAGCGCCATTCACTCATGGGCGCGTGCCGAAGAGGCCTTCAGCATCTCGGATCCCGAAGAAGATCGAGTCTGGACACGGTTCCTCGATCAGGACCGCTTCGACTCGTTCCGAATCGCGACCTATTCACGAATGGGAAGATTGAACGAGGCAGAAGAGATGGCGCATGCCGTCATCGCACGACTTCCTCATGTGGAGAGAAAGAGAGCCGCGATCATCCTTGCCGATATCGCTACGGCGCATCTCGTTCAAGGTTCCATTGATGCAGCGGCGAAGCTCGCAAGGGACGGTCTCGCAGCGGTCAGAGAAACCGAATACGCTATCTGGCTTCCCAGGTTTGAAGTGCTGGCAGAATCGCTAAGGCGCTGGCACACTCAGCCAATGGTCAGATCCTTCATGGAAGACCTGGCTATGACGAAGCGTCAGTTCTCCTCGTCTCAGCGCTAATCCAGGCAAAATACTCGGCGCTCCCCGCAACGATGGGTGTAGCGATGATCTCGGGTGTATCGTAGCTGTGGTTAGCCTTGATATGTGCTTCGAGAGCGGGAAATAAAGCAGCCGTTGTCTTGATGAGAAGCTGCCACTCTTGGGCGTCCTTTATCTCTCCTTGCCACCAGTACACGGAACGAATGGGCCCAACCATCTGAGCGCAGGCAGCGAGTCGCTCGCCAGCGATGCTCCGCGCGAGCTTCACCGCCTCCTCCGTACTCGGCATCGTCGTTAAAACCTGCAGGTATTCCGGCATCGCCTGTCCTCTTAGTCCATTTTGTGGAGATGAATATCTATGCGGCCAAGTCGTCCTCAGTCGCTCATTCATAGGGTGGAGTGAGCCCTCTGCCAGGATGCCTAAAATAGCACCCAGGCAGTTACTAGGCTATATCGATTCCATGGCGAAAATGGATGGCTCGTGATGGAGATCATTCGGAATTAGGAGTAAATACTATCACGCCACTCTTTGTTCCTGGAGGCGGTACCTTGCTGGCCTCAAGCCCTACACTGATGAGTAGGCCCCCGGACAGAGAATTACGGCTCCACAGCCAGTTAATCAGTGCTGCTCGACAGAGAACACGCGCGTTCTCACTGATGTCTCGATCCTTTGCGGAAGTTTGATCTAGCCCCCACGAAGCAACCACGCCATCGTTCACCAGAAGACGTTCTCCGTGCGTGATGTCACTTCGCGCCTCGTAGATTTTATCGAGCTGGGCGCCACTCGGCTGTCCGGGCGCAAACTTCTGCATGAACGTCTTGAATAGGGTGCTTGGCTTAAAGTCAGGGCCAGCTCCTGACTGCGGCGAGCGATCGATATCTAGGCCAGCCACACACTCTATAGCGTTGATTAATGACGTAAAATACAGAGACTTTGAGTAGTCCCAGACGGTTGCCGCGGTGTGGTACCAGTAGGAAGCTCGCATATATCGATCGCGAGCCTCAACGCTTAGGCTGGAAACCATGTCCAACAATTGAGAGAGCTCTGTCGGGATCGTTAGTGTATCGCCTACATAGTTCCTCGAATTGTAGTAAGTGTTCGATTCCACCTCTGCCAGCAAAGGAGAATTGTCCACAGGAAAGTCGTTGACGATGTAGGTGAAGTTCGGTATTAAGTAGCCTTCATTTGCCCAGGTTGAGACTGTAGTTGATCCTTGGCGCACGAAGACCCAATGCTTTCTTGCAGAGTTCACGGACAAGCTGATACGGGTCGATAGAAAAAGGTTGAGCAGGAGGGCGAGTTCCTGCGCTCGCCTCATGTAACGCAACTGTTCGATAACGAAATTGGGAGAGCCCCTGAAGGGTAGATCTACAATGAACGGATGTTCGGCCATTAATTCAGAAGGGCGTGGAGCTTGAGCGGGGGCAGGGACGATGCGGAGATTATCTCCATGGCGCCACTGACCGTCGACGGCCTTCCTGCTAAACATCGTCCAGCGGGAGATCTTAAGATCAGACGGAATTAATATTTCTTGCTCTATGGCCTCCTGTATCCTACCTTTGATCGCAGGTGTCATCGCGGGCCCCGATGTGGCATCAATTATCTTGCCGTTACGATAGTGCAAGCTAAGTGCCCAGTCGTCATTCTGGGTGCGGTACTCAACTTCTTGTGCGCGGAACTGTGCGCTTCTTGGAAGTATGGATCCAAGAACTATTCTCAACTCTTCGTCATCAATTTCTCCAACATGGAGATCTTTTGCTATCGATTTCTTTGCCATTATTCGAGTCTTTCATGCATTCCGCCGGCATGGGCAGATCAGTGGTGTTCCACGGAATGGAACTCTCGACACTCTTAGCTATGACATTTGCCAAGTTGGCTGCGAACTATGCAGGCCGCACATCGCGCCACCATCCCACCTTCCTCTGGGGCGTTTACCCCTCAGTCGGCTAAGAAATAGATCGGGAACCTTGGAGGGTCGCGATGCTTCGTTGACTGTGACTACCTTCTGTCGCGCTGTGCCCTTCACCAGCTTGATCAAGACGTACGTGATAGACCCACTACCTATTCCGGTAGATATTGACCTGTCACCTAATCCGACAACTCCTCCAAAGGTTCTGCTCGCTCGATCATCTGAGCCGTGGGGAAACCATCCAGGAGTCCGAGAATCACCTTGTACGAAGCTCCTTGAGCGTCGCTCAGCGAGATGGTCCATCGATCATTATCCGCGTCATGAGAGTCGGAGATGACGTGTACCGAATCCTCGCCCCCGGGAGGCGCATCGAAGCACCCCTTTGCAAGATCAGGATATCGAGTTTCGATGATCCACTTTGCCCACGCGATGGCACTCTCTCGGCCGAACGAGTCATGCCAACCATCACCCAGGGCCCCGGCGAGTTGAGGTTTTGATGGGGTTCGTTCATAAACATACGGCTACGCAGGTAGGGAAATGCCAAGCCGCCACAGATGGAAAGGCACGGTTCCCGAAGATCAGAGGTATCTGAGGCCACCTGATCTGAAGAGGAAACCGTGCCTGTCGT
>NZ_JBICTU010000065.1:0-11632 GCF_043197795.1 Sphaerisporangium sp. NPDC049003 | reverse complement strand
GGACGAACTGAGGGAGATCATTATGATCGACTACACGACCAGGTGGTCCCTTCCTCGTGGCAACTGGGTGGTCCCATCAGGCTGGCAAGCGACACTGCCATCACCGCGGCGATCTCTGTCGCACTGGTCGCCGGTGGAGGGCCGTCGAACCGGGATGGCTGGGAGGCGGCATCCTGGATAGCGGGGATAATCGCGACATTCGCCATAGCCGCGGGTCTATTGGCATGGGCGGCGCGTTTCCGTCCCTCTCCCCGGACCACCGAATCCACTCCGGCTCAGGTGGACGACGCACAAGAGGCACTGGCGCGCTGGGTATTGGCCCAGTGGAGGAGAGAGGCGGAGATCCGGCAGCTGGACGAGCCCGGATCCGTGGCGGTGCGCTGGCGCCTGACAAGGCCGGGCGTGACGAACAGCGCCCCCGGCGTGAAGGAAGCGCGCCCCAGGCTCCTGGGCAGCAGCGATCACATCCCGGAATTGGCGAACGCGCTTCGCCGGCACGCTCGGCGAGGCCGCCTGGTCATATTGGGCGAGGCGGGAATGGGCAAGACTAGTCTCGCGATACTGCTGCTGCGTGAAATGCTCACCGACCCCGAACAAGGCGCGGCGGTACCGGTGTTGTTCTCCCTCTCGGGTTGGGATTCAAGCCGAGAGTACTTCCGTCCATGGCTGGTCCGGCGGCTGGAGGAGGACTATCCCAACCTGCTCGCCGGCGACTACGGCCCCAACGCCGCACAGGCACTGGTGGATCAACGCAAGATCCTGCCCGTGCTGGACGGACTCGACGAGTTGTCCTCCGCTCTGCGCCTGCTCGTCATCGAGCATCTCAACGACGTCGTGGCACATCCGCTGATCCTCACCTGCCGCAGCGCCGAGTACAAGCAGATTCTGACCGGCGAGGGGGGAGGAGAACTCGCCGCCGCGGCCGTCATAGAAGCCGAGGCGCTGACTCCGAAGGACTCCGCCGACTATATCCGGGCATGCCTTCTGTCCCATGGCCGGTCGCCGGGGGAAGAACCGTGGAAGGATTTTCTCAGGCACCTGGTCGCCGATCCAGGAAGTCCTGTCACCACCGCGCTGTCCACGCCGCTGACACTGTGGCTGCTACGTCACGTGTACATAAGAACCCGGACCGATCCGAGCCCTCTGCTCGAAACCGGCGGCTTTCCGACCGCCGACAGCATCATCACCCGATTGTTCGACGGCATCATCGACGCCGTCGTCACTCCCGGCCACGCCGGCACGGCTTCGACCGCCTTCACCGGCAATGGTGGCGACCCGCGATCGTTCCGTGCCTCACGCCAGTGGTACGTGGACCACGCGCAACGATGTCTCGGGCACTTCGCTTACACGCTGAGGGCCAATGACACCTCTGATCTGGCCTGGTGGGAGTTGCACGCCAGCCCGGTCCTGAAGGAGCACACGCCGAGGACCGCGTTCGGGCTCGTGGCCGGGTTGACGTTCGCACTCGCCGTCGCGTCCGTGGTCACGCCGGCGGGCGGGCTGTCCGGTGAGTCGTCCGCGGTCGGGATCGTGGTCGGCCTCATCGGCGGGCTCACGGCGGGGGTCGCGCTCACGGTGGGGATCGCGGGCGGGCTCTCAGGACGGCTCGCGTTCGGGCTCGCGGGAACGCTCGGGTTCGGGTACGGGGCCGGCCTGGCGTTCGGGGTTTCGTTCGGAAGACACGGCGGGCTCATGACCGGCCTCTTCGGCGGGACCGTGGGCGGGCTCATCGGTGGAATTTCGGGCGGCGTCGTCTTCGGGCTGGCAGGGGGACGTGGCAGCGTCGTCGACGTCGCTCCGGTCTACGCGGACCTCCGCCTCACCCGCGGCCGTTTCCGGCTGCTGCTCGTCCAGATCAGGAAGCAGGCGCGCTGGATGCTCCTGGTCGGACTCACGGGCGGGCTCATCGCCGGCCCCTCCGTCAGCTTCGTGAGCGGGCCTGCGGGCGGGCTCCTCACCGGCCTCGTGATCGAGACGCGCTGCTCTTCGGGCGAGCTCAGCTTGTTGGCGGCCACGATGACGGCCATTCCCCTGATGGGGGTGACCAGCCGTCCGCCCGGCCTCAACGCCTGTATCCAACTCGGCGGTATCCGCGGCACGGAGACCATCGACAGGATTCGATCGTAGGAACCGGGCAGCACACCGGTCGCGTCACGGGTCAGAACCGTCGGATGCAATCCGAGCAGGCCGAGGCGTTCGGCCGCGACCTCGGTCAGATAGGGGTCGACATCGATACTCGTGATCCGGTCACAGCCGAATCGGTGGGACAGCAGTGCCGCGCTGTATCCGGAGCCGGTGGCGACGTCCAGAATATCGGCTCCCTCGTAGAGACAGCTGTGCCGGAGCATGCGCACCACGAGGCTCGGCGGGGTCGATGACGAGGTGGGGAGTCCGGTGGGCCGGTCGCCCGGCTGCGCCCGGTCCGCGTGCAACCCCGAGACCGAGGTGATCATCGACCTGTCGCGGTAGATCGTTCGAAGCCACCTGTCCTCATCCCCTGGGCCCTCACGAAGAGCCCAGCCCTCCGGCCCGCCTTCGAACCAGCGGGGGACGAGCACATGCCTGGGAACCATGGCGATCGATTCGCGCCACCGTGATCCCGGGTCTGTCACATGCTCGGCCAGTGTCCGGGCGTGAGATCTCCAGTTCGTCATCGGATACCGCCCGAAGGGCTGAATCCATGGCGTGGATTCGGATGCGGAGGATCATCGCATTTCGCATACCGGCCGATCAAAGCCGACGCTTTCGAGCATCGGCCTGCCAAGGTCCGTGATTCGGAAAGTGGGGGTGGTAGTGCCATGAGACCGTCCTTCGCCTGATGGCCGCGGTCTTCGCTCTCGGATGCCTCACATCGGCCTCGGGATGAGCCGTCCGGTGGTAAGCGATCCGGAAGTGAGCCTTTGAATCGTGGGAATACCGAGGAAGCTAACAGGACGGAAGCGGTGGATCCCCATAATTCGACGGGATCTCAAAACGATTCCCTCTGAGGTAGGGAAGGTCGGTGCCGCCGTATCCCGCAGGGGACGGAACCGGACCCGCGCACCGGCCGGGCCGGAGCCGCCAGGCCACCCTGGCCTTCCCCGTGACCCGACGACCGGACATCTGCCACGGATCAGAGGTTCTGGTGTACGTTGGCCTCAGATTCCGTCATGAAGACGGAAGTACACAATGCTTTCTGAGGTAGTGGCGATGATCGACCGTGCTCATCTGGCCGGCCTGCTCGACCGCGAGCGCCGCGCGTTCCGTGACCGCAACCCCCGCTCCGCGTCCGCGTACGAGCAGGCACGAGCTCACCTGTTCGGCGGCGTGCCGATGACGTGGATGAACAAGACCGCCGCCGGATTCCCCCTCTACCTGGCGGAGGCCCGGGGCGCCCGGGTCACCGACGTGGACGGCCACGAGTACGTCGACCTCTGCCTCGGCGACACCGGCGCCATGGCGGGGCACTCACCGCAGGCCACCGTGGACGCGGTCGCCGAGCGCTTCGCCGCGCGGGGCGGCGCGACCGTGATGATGCCCACCGAGGATGCGTCCTGGGTCGGGGCCGAGCTGGCCCGGCGCTTCGGCGTGCCGTACTGGAGCTTCTCGCTGACCGCCACCGACGCCAACCGCTGGGCCATCCGCCTGGCGCGGGCGCTGACCGGGCGGCCCAAGATCCTGGTCAACAGCTACTGCTACCACGGCAGCGTCGACGAGGTCCTCCTGGTGGTCGGCCCGGACGGCGAGCAGGTCTCCCGCGAGGGCAACGTCGGCGCCCCCGTCGACCCGACCATCACCTCCCGGGTCGTGGAGTTCAACGACCTGCCGTCCCTGGAGCGCGAGCTGGAGTACGGCGACGTCGCCGCCGTCCTGATGGAGCCTGCCCTCACCAACATCGGCATCGTCCTGCCCGAACCCGGCTACCTCGACGGGGTGCGGGAGCTGACCCGGCGGTACGGCGCGCTGCTCGTCAACGACGAGACGCACACGTTCTCGGCCGGTCCGGGCGGGTGCACGCGGGCGTGGGGGCTCGAACCCGACATCGTGACGATCGGCAAGGCCATCGGCGGCGGCATCCCGAGCGGCGGGTACGGGCTGTCCGCCGAGGTGGCGACCCGCCTCGAAGCGATGAGCGGCCTCGACCTGGTCGACATGGGCGGGGTCGGCGGCACCCTCGCCGGCAACGCGCTGTCGGTCGCGGCCATGCGCGCCACGCTCGAACACGTCCTGACCGACGACGCGTTCACCGGCATGACGGAGCTGGCCACCCGCTTCACCAAGGGCGTCCAGGCGGTCATCGACGAGCACGCGCTGCCCTGGTCGGTCACCCAGCTCGGGGCGAGGGCGGAGTACCGCTTCAGCAACCCGGCGCCGCGCGACGGCGGGGAGTCCAACGCGGCCGGCGACCCCGACCTGGACGACTACCTGCACGTCTACCTGGCCAACCGGGGCGTGCTGCTCACCCCGTTCCACAACATGGCGCTGATGTGCCCGGCCACCACCGAGGCCGACGTCGACCGCCACCACGAGGTGTTCGCGGCGGCCGTCGCCGAGCTGGCCGGATGAGCCGGGCGGCCGACGGACAGGGAAGGCACGTCACGCCCGCCGGCCCCGGGCGCGATCGATGGGACGTGGGCCGGTGAGCCTCGACGAGATCGATCGCGTCCTGCTGCACGAGCTGCAACGGGACGGCCGCATCTCCTACGCCGCGCTGGCCGAGGTCACCGGGCTCTCGGCCCCCGCCGTACGCCAGCGGGTGCAGCGGCTGCGGGACGAGAACGTCGTCCAGGTCGTGGGGGTCACCGACCCGATGGCGCTCGGGTTGCCCGTCATGGCGCTGATCGGTGTGCGCGTCGACAGCGACGTGCACACCGTCGCCGACCGCATCAGCGAGCTGACCGGCGTGATCTACGTCGTGCTCACCTCCGGCTCGTTCGACCTGTTCGTGGAGGTCGTGTGCAAGGAGCCCGCCGAGCTCCTCGCCATCCTCAACGACCACATCAAGCGCGTCCCCGGCGTCACCCGGGCCGAGTCGTTCACCTACTTCGGCATCCACACCCACCGCTTCGCCTGGCCCGGCACCTGAGGGCCGGCGCGACGGCGGGGGTGTGCGGGGGCCGCTTCTGAAGGGCGTACGCGAACCGGCCGGGTGAGCAGGTGAAACTTTCAGCTCGCGGCACCCGCTGACCAGCGCTTCCGCCGCCGGCGGGCCGCGCGGCCCTGGACCGGCCTTCCCGCGGGGCAGCACCATCGCCCCGAAGGAGGCGCCACGCCATGCCCCGAACCCGGAACCGGATCACCCTGCTCACCACGGCCCTGCTGGTCACGGCCGGTACGGCCACCGGCACCGCCCGAGCCGCCGCGCTGAGCCTTTCCGTCGACCTCACAGCACCGACGCATCCGATCAGCCTGACGTGCCCCTGATCGGCTGGGCGCCCAAGGAACGGGCCAGGGCGTGCGGGTTCAGCGTGGCGAAGTACGGTCCGCAGCAGTCGACCGACCCCTGGGCCCCGGACTGCGGCAACGGCGTCAGGCCCGACGGCAGCAAGATCACCGGGAACGACCCGCACGACACCAGCGTGGAGATCGGCCCCGAGTACGTCACCGGCTGGCTGGACCACCTCCGCGCCCGGTACGGCGACGCCGCCCACGGCGGCGTGCGCTTCTACAACCTCGACAACGAGCCGGACATCTGGTTCGCACGCTGTGGGACCGCACGTACACCGACGAGAGCTGGATCAACCAGCCGGTGTACCTCATCCCCCGGATGAAGGACATGATCGCCCGGAACTACCCGGGGACCAAGGTCGCCCTCACCGAGTACAGCTTCGGCGCGATCGAACTGAGCCGGCCGCCCGCCACCGACAACGTCGCCGTCACCGGGTACGAGGTCGGGCAGCGGAGCGCGGCGGGAACCACCGAGTTCACGACGACCGCGACCACGCTCACCGTCACCGGACTGTCACCCGGCCGGAGCTACACCTTCTGGGTACGTGCCCGGGACGGCGCGGGCAACTTCAGCCCGAAGTCCCGCACGGTCTCGGTCACCACATCCCATCGCTAGCCGGCGTCACCGCCTGATCAGCAGCGCGATCTGGTACGAGCCGATGCCGATGCCGAACAGGACCAGGTAAGGGGTGTCGATGAGGTCCGCCACGGTGCCGAGGGTCACCGCGGCGGACGCGATGGTGAGGTTGCCGTAACGGCTCAGCGTGTCGTGGTAACGGGCGGGATGCAGGCGCTCCTTCCAGTGGTCGATGAGGACGTCGGAGGCCTGGTGGCCGATCACCGTGACGTCCGACGCGGCGATCCCGTGGCGGTCGAGCAGCCTCCCGATCAGCTCCGGCGGCCCGTCCATCCCGGACGTGCGGAAGGCGTCCACGCCCGAGGCGGGCTCGATCCGGTAGGTGGTCCTGGCCGTGCCATCGGCCTCCGGGCGGCTCGCCATCGTCATCGCGCCGTACTCGGCGCTGTGCGTGTCGGAGATCCAGTCGACCAGCACCATGTTCGGCGACGGGCCGAGGACGGCCGCGCCGGCGCCGTCGCCGATCGTCCCCGCGTGCGGGTTCCGCGCGTCGACGTGGCGGCTCCAGTTCGAGCCCACGGCCACGAGCGCGCGGGTGAGACGCCCGGCGCGCATGGCCTCCCAGGCGAGGGCGAGCGCCAGGACGAAGGTGCCGAACTCGCAGTTGAGCGGCACCACGAGCGCGTGGCGCCCGAGCCCGAGGTCGCGGTGGACGCGGAACAACCCGTTGGGACTCACGAACTCCGGAACCGTGACGTACCCGTACAGCCCGTCGACCTGGCCGGGCGACACGCCCGCGCTCGACAGGGCCCGGCGGCACGCCGACACGGTCAGGTCCTCGATGTCCTCCCCCGGCCCGAGGATCCGGCGTGTGCGGGCGCCGGTGAAGAGCTCGCTCTCGGCCGTGGGCACGGACACGGTGGACCCCGCCTCCACGGCGGCCTCCGGCAGGGCCGATCCCAGCCCGGCGAGGCCGATCCCGGCGTGCGTTTCCCCGGTCATCGCGCGTCCCCCGCGATCATGGTGAACCTCTCGCCGTACGGAGGGCTCACCCGGTGATCGGTCTTGACGACGATGACCTGCGGGCGTGACCGCGTGGCCGTCGCGGTCCTGGCCTCGCGCATCGCCTCGCGGAACCCCTCGACGTCCTCGACCGGGAAGGCGTCGGCGCCGAGCGCGCGGGAGAACCGCACGAGGTCGACGGGCCCGAGGCCGTAGTAGTCGTCGTCCAGCGGGATCACGCCCTTGCTCTGCACGTACTCGCCGTGGTTGACCATGCCGAGGTAGCCGTCGTCGAGCACGACGAAGACGGCGCCGGCCTGGTTCTTCGCCGCGGTCCTCACCTCGTTGCCGTTCATCAGGAACGAGCCGTCGCCGAGGAGGGCCACGGCCGTACGGCCCGGGGCGCCGATCCGGCCGCCGACGGCCGCGCCGCACGACCAGCCCATCGAGGACAGTCCGCACGGGTAGAAGATGCGCGTGGGCGGGTCCACCAACAGGTGGTGCGTGGCCCACGCGGTGCAGTTGCCGATGTCGATGTAGAGGTCGTCCTCGCCGGTGATCAGGTCGTTGAGGGCGAGCATCACGTCCGCGGGCGACACGCCGTGCCCGCCGGCGGCGGGCACCGGTTCGGGCGCCGGGCGAGGGGAAAGCACCAGGGGGGCCGGCCTCGCCGCGTCCAGGCGGGGCAGCTCACGGTGGAGGGCCCGAAGGAACGACCCGGCGTCGGCGAGGATGTGGTCGCCGCCCTTCAGGAACTGGCCGAAGACCGCGGGGTCGAGGTCGACGTGGAAGTACGTCGAGGCGGCGGTGAAGGCCCGGTCCCAGCTTCGGGTCGCCCACTCCCCGAGCCTGCTGCCGATGACCAGCAGGGTGTCGACGCCCTCGGCCGCGTAGCTCATCGCCCGCTCGACGCCCGCCATCCCGAGCACGCCGAGCGAGAGGTCATCGCTCTCGGGGAAGAGGCCCTTGCCGCGAAGGCTGGTCGCGACGGGCACCCCGAGCGTGTGGACGAGCTCATGGAACGCCTCCTGGCCGGACCGCAGCGCCTCCCTCGCACCGCTCCCGAGGAAGATCAGGGGCCGGCGCGCATCCGCGAGCGCCTGGACCGCGTGCCTGGCCACCGCCGGGTCGAGTTCCATCGCGGGGCGCCGCGGGGGGACCACGGCCTTCTCGTCGCCGACCGGCTTTCGCGCGAGGTCGGCGGGGACGGCCAGGTACGCGGCGCAGGGGCGCGGTCCGGTGGCGACGTTGATGGCCTGGGACAGGATGCGCGGGAACGAGCCGGGGTCGCTCAGTCCGGTCGAGTACCCCGTCACGTGCGCGTACATCGCCGGCGTGTTGACGCCGAGATCGCTGCTGTCCTGCAAGGCTCCGAGGCCGAACTGGTCGGTCCGTACCTGGCCTCCCACCACGAGCAGCGGGACCTGGTCGAGGTGGGCGGAGGCGACCCCGGTCAGGGCGTTGAGGGTGCCGGGGCCCGCGGTCACGAGGCACACTCCCAGCTTGCCCGTGGCCCGCGCGTACCCGTCCGCCATGAAGGCCGCGCCTCCCTCGTGGGAGGCGATGACGAACCTGATCCTCGGGTGTTTCCGTAAGGCCTGGATGAACGCGGAGATATTGCCGCCCGGAATGCCGAACACGGTGTCGACCCCCATGGCGTCCAACTGTTCCAGGAGGAACTCCGCCACGGTCGATCCGCCCTCGACCCCTGCACCTGCACTGCGCACGAACGTGCCTCCTGCCGAACGGACCTGCGTGCCACGTGATGACATGGCAATTGCATGCGCAGCGAGGGGCGCGGGTCGTCATTCGCCAGAATGACAGCGGATCAGTCTGTAAGTGGATGTTGAAGCAACAATGACGGGTAAAGACCCTCGATCGCCATATGTCGTATATTTCCGGCAGATGTCTGTTGTGTTTACGACGTGCATGTACCGCTTCTACGGGGTATGTCAGCGGCACTGGTGGAACGGCCGTACCAGGCGAAAGACGGCGCTAGGCGAACAGGTCGCGAAGACCGGTCGCCAGGCGTACGTAATCGTCCTCGCGGTTGTAGACCTGGGCCGAGAGCCGAAGGAGTCCGGTGCCGGGCCACGCCCGTACGGCCGCCCGGCAGCCCGTCCTGCGCAAGATCTCCGCCGACAGCGCCTCGGCCCGCGGTTGGGTCTCCCCCATCCCATGGGGCAGCCGCAGGATCCGCATGGAGAGCTCCGGGTCCGACCGCCAGGGCCTCAGCCCGGTCACCTCCGCGACGATCTCCTGCCCGCGCGCGACGAGCGCGGCGTTGCGAGCCCGTACGTCCCCCGCGCCGAGGTCGCCGAGCAGGCGCGGCCCGTACGGCGCGGCCAGCCAGGCGGTGTAGTCGCGGGTGCCCTGGAACTCGGTGCTCCTCGGGAAGCCGTCCCCCTGGTAGAACGAGGGGATCAGCGGCTCGACCCGCTCGCGCCACGCCGGGGCCACGGCCAGCACCCCGGACGGCCTCGGAGCGAACGCCCACTTGTGCAGGTTCCCGGTCCAGAAGTCGGCGCCCAGCTCGCTCAGGTCGAGGTCCAGCATGCCCGGCGCGTGGGCCCCGTCCACGATCGTGACCACTCCGAGTGCGCGGAACCCCTCCACCAGGCGCGCCACCGGCAGCAGGCGGGCGGTAGGCGAGGTGATGTGGTCGAACACGGCCACCTTCGTCCGAGGAGTGACCGCGCCGAGGAAGGCGTCGGCGGCCTCCTCGCCCGACCACTCGCCGTCCTCCTGCCCGGGAAGCGTCACCCTGACCACCTGTGCCCCGGCACGCTCGGCGCTCCGCCGTACGGCGATCTCGACGGCACCGTAGGCGTGGTCGCCGATCAGGATCTCGTCACCGGGCGCGATCGGCACGCTGTTCAGCGCGACGGCGACGCCCTCGGTCACGTTGGCGACGAACGCCATGCCGTCGGGCTCGCACCCGAGGAAGGCCGCCACCTCGTTCCTGGCCTTGGCGACGCGGTCGAGAACCGTGGCGAAGAAGAGATCGGGGTTGATCTCCACCTCCCGGCGGAGCTCGTCCTGCCGTTCCCTCACGCGGTGGGGCACCGCCCCGAAGGATCCGTGGTTCAGGTGCGTGATCGACGGGTCAAGGCTGAAGTCGTCAATGTCCACAACCGGACACTAACCGGTCCTCCGCCGCCGGAGGCTTCCCGCCTCACACCCGCGTCGTCCGGGCCCACCGGCGGCACCGCTAGAAGGTGAAGGCCTGGGCGCGGACGCTGTTGTCGAAGTTGGACAGCAGCAGCTCGGGGTCACCGACGGTGCGGATGCCGGGCAGGCGGGTGAACAGCTCACGGTACATGATCTTGATTTCCTGGCGGGCCAGGTTGGCGCCCAGGCAGAAGTGCGGGCCGGGGCCGCCGAAGCCGACATGGGGATTGGGGCTTCGGGTGATGTCGTACCGGTCGGGGTCGTCGAAGACGTCCTCGTCGCGGTTGGCCGAACCGTAGAACAGCACCACCTTGTCGCCGGGCGCGAGCCGCACCCCCCGGATCTCGTACTCCTCGGTGACCGTGCGCCGGAACTGCATGATCGGCGAGACGTGGCGCACGGTCTCCTCGATCGCTCCGCCGATGTGGCCGTCGAAGTCGCCGGTGAGCCGCTCACGCTGGGCGGGGTTGTCGGTGAGTAGCTTGAGCCCGTGGGCCATCGTGTTGCGGGCGGTCTCGTTGCCCGCGACCAGCAGCAGGGTGAAGAACGAGCCGAGCTCGGCCGGCGTCAGCCGCTCGCCGTCGACGTTGGCGTTGACCAGCGCGGAGACCAGGTCGTCGGAGGGGTTCTTCTCCCGCTCGCGGCCCAGCCTGATCACCAGGCGTTGCAGGGCGAGCAGCGCCGCCATGTTGCGGCCCGCCATCGCCACCGTACGCGGGAGGCTCATGCGCACCCCGGTGTACGCGGTGGAGACGTCGACGTGCTGGTGGACCTTGGCCCGGATGTCGTCGGGAACGCCCACCATGTCGCAGATGACGTGGATGGGCAGCCGGGCCGCGACCTGCGCGACGAAGTCACGCGGCCCCTCCTTGACCACGTCGTCGACGATGCGCCCGGCGGCCTTCACGATGTCGTCGTCGAGCTTGCCGAGCATCTTGGGCGAGAACGCGCGGGACACGATCCGGCGGAGGCGGGCGTGGCGGGGGTCGTCGAGGTTGACCATCGAGTCGCCGAACACGTGCTTCACCCAGCCCGGCGGCTCGGGGTTGGTCACCGCGGGCTCGCTGGAGAAGACCTTGGCGTTGCGGCTGGCCTCGACCACGTCCGCGTGCCGCACCAGGGCGTGGAACCCCTTCCCCGAGCGGAGCAGCGGCACCCGGCGCTCAGCGAAGAACACCGGGTGGCCGAGCTTCCTGAGCCGCGCGAAATCGTGGTCGCGCTCCTGGGGCGGCCTGCGCCAGAACGCCAGATCCGCCAGGTCGATGCCCGTCCGCGTGGCCGTCGTCACGGTCTCATCCTGGCACGGCCCTCGCCGCCCCCGCCCGTGCTTCGGAACGCTCGCCCGAGCCCGCCGGAGCCGGGGTCAGACATCCCTGGAGCTGGGCTGTCAAGCGGCAAAATCGTTCTGTCGGTGTGACCAGGCGGTTGCTTGGTCGTAGGGGGTGTGTGTTTTGA
>NZ_JBICTU010000064.1:0-13182 GCF_043197795.1 Sphaerisporangium sp. NPDC049003 | reverse complement strand
CGTCCACGGACTCAGCCCCGACTGGGAGGCGTTGTATCCCGACCCGCCGGTCACCAAGCGACCCGAACTACCGACCTACCCCTTCCAGCACCAGCAGTACTGGCTCACCCCGACGAAGAGTACAACCGCCGTCCCGTCGCACGATCTCGAATTCTGGCGTGCCGTGGAGAACGACGATCCGGGGGAGGTGGCCTCCCTGTTGAAAATCGTGGACGACGATCGGATCGCCTCCCTGAAACCCCTGATCAAGGACCTCGCGGACTGGCGTCTCGGGAAACAGGATCACACGGCCGCGGATTGGCATTACCAGCTCACGTGGCAGCGGCTGGATCGGGAAGTGCCGCGACTGTCCGGTACCTGGCTGGTCGTCACAGCGCCAGAACAAGCCGATCTGGCCCAGGTCTCGGCGACTTCCCGCGCGATGACCGAGCATGGGGCGACGGTCGTCACCCTCGTGGTCGCCGACACCGTCTCCCGGGAGGACCTGACTCAACACGTTCAGGACGTGGTCAGGTCGCTCCCTTCGTCGACCGCCGACTCGGGCACCAGCGGCCGGTCTGACGGAGGCAGGTCGTCCGCGCTGGCGGGAGTCGTCTCCTGGCTGGCCCTGGACCGGCGCACTCATCCGGCGTTCCCCCATCTGCCGGGAGGTGTGATCGGCAATCTCAAACTCGTCCAGGCCCTGGAGGGGCTCGACGTCCCCCTGTGGGTCCTGACGCAGAACGCGGTGGTCACCGATCCTGATCAACCGCTGGACGACCCGATCCACGCCCTCTCCTGGGGCCTGCACCTTGTGGCACGCCAGGAGAACCCGCACGGCTGGGGAGGGCTGATCGACCTGGCCGAGCACGTCGGAGATGAGGTCGGCACCCAGATCTGCCAGGCCCTTGGTGGCGCCGTCGACGACGAATTCGCCGTCCGGTCGAGAGGCCTGCTGCGCCGCCGGCTGACTCGTAGTGCCGTGTCCCGATCCTCCGCGTACGCCTGGCCGTCCGACGGTACGGTGCTCATCACCGGCGGCACCGGGGAAGTAGGGAAATCGCTAACCAAGAGGATCGTGCACAACGGCGCCAGACACTTGCTCCTGCTGAGCCGCAGTGGGCCGGAAGCGCTGGGCACCGCGCAGTTGGTCGAGGATGTGCGTGCACTGGGCGCGGAGATCCAGATCGTCGCCTGCGACATCGCTGATCGTTCCGCTCTGGCGGAGGTACTCGCCGACATCGACCCCAGTCGGCCGCTGCGGACGGTCATCCACATGGCCGGTACGTTCGACGGCGCCTCGCTGTCCGACCTCACAGAAGAACGCCTGGAGAACGCTCTGCGCTCGAAGGTCGACGGCGCGCTCAACCTGCATGAGCTGACGAAATCCCTTGATCTCTCAGAGTTCATCCTGTTCTCGTCGACGGCCGTCCTCCTGGGAGGAAAGGGGTTCGCGAGTTACGCCGCGGCGAACGCCTTCCTGGATTACCTGGCACATCAGCGGCGTGCTGAAGGGCTTCCCGCCCACTCGATCGCCTGGGGGATCTGGGAGGGCAGGGACCACACATTCCCTCATCACGGCCTGAGAAGAATGCGGACGCAGCGGGCTCTGTCCGGGCTTGAGGAGGTGCTGACCGAGGACCGGCCGAACGCTGTCGTCGCCAGCTTCGACTGGGGGAACTTCTATCCGCTCTACACCGCCTATCGTCCGTGCTCCGTGTTCGATGAGATCCCGGAAGTCGCGCGAATCCGCCAGGCTCCTGTCCTCTCGTCCGGATCTGGATCCGGATCCGGCGACGCTTTGGCGGCGCTATTGGCGGAGCTTCCCCCGGAGCGACAGCGCCCCCATCTCCTGCACGTCGTCCAAACCACCGTCGCCACCGTGCTCGGTCACAGTGACTCCGACGGAATTCCGCTCGAACACTCCTTCAAGGATCTCGGCCTGGACTCTCTGACCGCTCTCGAACTTCGTAAGCACCTCAAGCAGGTCACCAGCCTGGAGCTGCCGGCCACCCTCATCTACGACTATCCGACCTCGCAGGCCCTCGCCGCCTACATTCACCAGGAGCTCTGCCCGGACGAGAGCGGCAAGGACGCCGGCCCGATCCTCTCGCTTCTGCGGCAGGCGATGTCACTCGACAAGCCTGAGCACGGGGCTGATCTGCTGCTGACCGCGTCGCGGCTCCGCCCGTCATTCGACGATCTCTCCGCCGTGGCGCGACCACCGCTCTCGGCTTCCCTGTCGCAGGGGCCTGTGCGGCCGGCGCTGGTGTGCCTCTCGTCGGCGGAGTCCGAATATCTCAAATTCGCGAGAGCGCTCGAAGGAATTCGCGACGTCTCCGCGATCACCCTGCCCGGGTTCTCCGGCGGTGAACTTCCCGCAAACGTGACGGTCATGGCCGAAAGTGTGATCAAGGCACTTCCGGAGTCCCTCCACGGGGAGCCGGTCGTACTGGTCGGCAACTCACTGACGTGTCTTCCGGTGTGCGCGACGGCACTCGCACTGGAACAACTGAACTCGCCACTCGCGGGTGTCGTGCTGATCGATCCCATTGGGAACGCCGCGAACGGACACAGGGACGAACTTTCCCTCCTTCTGCGGAGACTGGCGGGCATGCAGGGGCCCGACGTCCCTTCCGACGAGCGACTGACCGCGACCGCCTGGTACAGCGAGCTCTTCCACCGCTGGGAACCCACGGAGATCGAAACCCCGATCCTCCTTGTCCAGCCAGGCCACGCACAACCTGTCTTGCGGTGCCCGATCGCGTCCACGGAAGCCCCGAAAGTGGTGACCGTTCCGGCCGAGACCGACGTACTCGAAGAACACTCCGCGCTCATCGGCCTGACCGTGAGCAACTGGCTCATGGATCTGGCGCGGAGCACATCCAATCAAACAGGGGGGAACATTGCTCTGGGATAGCACCTTCATCCGCGGCACAGGGACTTTCCTGCCGCCCCGGGTGAGCGTCGAAGACGTGCTGAGCGGCAGCGCCATCAGTGCCAGTCCGGCCAGTCTCAAGTTGTCCGACTGGGCGTCCCTCACCATTTCGCGCGACTATTCGGCGGCGGAGATGGCGGGGATGGCGGCAGTCGACGCCTTGAAGAATTCGGGATGCCACGCCGGTGACATCGGGTCGCTCGTCTACGCCTTTTTGGATGATCAGGAGCATTTCGCGCCTGTCTGTCACGTGCAGCGGGTCCTCGGTGTGCCCGATGCGCTGGCGTTCGAACTGGGAGCGGCGAGCAACGGAGGAGCGACAGGCATCGTCGTCGCGGCGGGCCTGCTGAGATCCGACCCGTCCGCCGGCGCCGCGATGGTCACCGCGGCCGGCCGTTACCAGGCGGGCAGGTTGGCGCGATGGCAGGAATCGCTGGGCATCTTCCTGTCGGACGGTGCCGCCGCGGCGGTGCTGTCCCGCGAGGGCGGCCATGCCCGGCTGATATCCAGTTCTCACACCTCCGCGTCCGAGCTCGAATCGCTCGTCGCGGTCCGGGAGGATCTGGGCGACGGGAACATCATGCTGGCCCAGAAGACCGGCCTCGGGCCCTACCTCCCCATCATCCGAGATGCCGGCGTCAGAACGGTGAAGCAGGTGCTGGAGGAGTCGGGAGTCGCGTTGCCGGAGGTGGCGAAGGTCGCGGTGACCGGGGTCGGCCTCGCTCAGCTCTCCGCTCTGATCCTGGAACCCCTGGGCATCGCGGAGAGCCGTACCACATGGTCGTTCCTACGAGAGGTCGGCCATGTCGGCCCCTCTGACGCGCTCCAGGGCATCGATCATCTTCTCCGCGGTGGAGAACTGCGAGGGGGGGAGAAGATCCTCGTCATCGGCATGGGAATAGGCTTCCGATTCACCACCCTGCTCCTCGAAGTCTGTGACCAGCCCGCTTTGAACTAGTCCAGAGCCGCCGACGGCGCCGTCTACGAGCGTGGATCCTCCTGGATCCGCGAGGGGCCGGCGCCCCGTACCTTCGCCGCCCGGTGAGGCATGGTGATTCGCCGGATCCCGGGAGAAGCCCCCGGGCGGGAATGGGGCCCCTGTCAAGCCCATTCCCGCCCGTGAGGTATACCCCAACCGTCAGCCGGCGAGAGCCTTGGTGATGATTTCGCCGATCCGCTCGACGGTGGTGAAATCTCCGGCGGAGACCCGGTTCTTGGTCAGGGCGAAGGCCACTCCCGTGGCGGTGTCGGCGTACGCGGCCGTCCCGCCGCTGCCCGACATCCCGAACACCGTCGGCACCGTGGACGCGTTCAGCGAGGGAAAGCCGATGTTGTACCCCAGCGCCCTGGTGCTCGGGAACCCGGCGACCTCGTCCAACCCGGACATCGCCACCGCGGTGATCTCGCGCAGCCGCTCCGGCGAGACCAGCCGGACCCCGTCGACCTCGCCGAGCAGCGCGGCGTACATGCGCGCCACGGCGCGGGCGGACATGGTGCCCCCGGCGGGAATGTCGGACATCAACACGTCGGCACGGTTGCCGAAGGCCGCATCGGGGAGCGCCGCCATCGGCGCGGCAGTGTACCCGTGCACGACCCTGAAGAAGGGGATGCCTTCGAGCGTCTCCGGGGTCATCTCGAAGTCGCTCGCCGGCTCGTCCAGCCGGGCCAGCCCGCCGAGCCGGGACTTCGGCACGCCGAAGAACAGCTCGTCGGCGACCCCCAGCGGGCCCGCGACCTCCTCCCGCAGCACCTGCGAGATCGGCGTCCCGGTCGCCCGGCGGACGATCTCACCGACGATGTAGCCGAACGACTGGGCGTGATACCCCGTCTTGGTGCCCGGCTCCCACCACGGCTCGGCGTCGGCGACCGCCGCGCACATCTTCTCCCAGTCGCACAGGTCCTCAGGGGTGGTGGCGGCCGGCAGGCCGGGGACGCCGGTCGAGTGGGTGAGCGCGTGCCGTACGGTCGCGGCCTGCTTGCCGTGGGCGCCGAACTCCGGCCACAGCTCGGCGATCGGGGTGTCGTACCCGAGGACGCCCCGCTCGGCCAGCACGTGCACGACGGTCGCGGTCACCCCCTTGCCGGTCGAGGTGGAGTAGACGGGGGTGCCGGAGGTGAACGGGCGTCCGGTGGCCGGATCGGCGGTGCCGGCGACGGCGTCCACCACCAGTTCGCCCTCCCAGTACACGGCCACCTGCACGCCCGTCTCGGCGCCGGACTCGACGAGCTGGTCGATCGCGACCTGAACCTGCTTCTGGACATCACTCATGATCGTTTCCTTTTCCCCGCTTGTGACACGTCTGGTCGTTGAGACGGTGGGAGGGCCCGGAAGGAATCGCGACGGGCTCCCGATCCGGCCACGCTCGACGGCGACGATCGCGACGATCGCGTCCCGCCACTCGGCCTCGTCGTAGACCCGCGCCCGGCCGGGGCGACCACGACCGTACGGAGCGCGAACGACGGGGGGATCCGCCTGCCGAGGAAGGACGGCAGGCGGCCGTCGTCGTCCATCACAGCTCCGGCGGCAGGCCGAACACCGGGAAATACTGCTCACCGAAGGTCGTGATCTCGGCGACCAGGCCGCCCTCGACCCGCAGGACGCCGAGCCAGGAAGGCCGGTACGCGCTGTCGCCCGCCTTGCGGAGGTACGCCGCGGCCGCCGGCTGCCGGTTCGCCCAGGTGGGCAGGACACGCCAGTCACCCCACGCCTCGGGCCCGACCATGGCAGGCGTCCACGCCTCGACGATGGCCTTGCCGCCCCTGATCCAGATCGGCTGCGGAGGCATCGTCTGCCAGGCGTCGTCGCGCAGCACCCCGGCCAGGATGGCGGGATCGCCCTGCTCGACGGCGTCGATGTAGCGCTGCAGCACCGCGCGCTCCTCCCGCGTCGGATCCTTGGACGGCGTCCACTCCGACCGCCGCGGAGGCAGGTGCTCCTTCAGCGCAGGGCGTGCCCGTTGCAGCGCGCTCTTCACCGCGGTGACGCTGGTCGAAAGGAGCTCGGCGGTCTCCTTGGCCGGCCAGCCGAGCACGTCGCGGAGGATCAGCACCGCCCGTTGCCTGGCCGGCAGGTGCTGGATCGCGGCCAGGAACGCCAGCTCGATCGTCTCCTTGGCGACGACGGTGGAGTCCGGCTCGGCGTCCCTGCCGGCGACGGGTTCCAGCAGCCGGTCCGGGTATGGCTGGAGCCACATCACCTCGGTCGGGGGCGGCGCCGGCGCGCCGGGATCCGCCAGGACCGGGTCCTGCCGGGCCCGCGGGCTGCGAGGGTTGCGGTCGAGGAAGTCCAGGCACGCGTTCGTCGCGATCCGGTACAGCCACGCCCGGAACGTCGAACGGCCCTCGAAGGTCTCGCGCCTGCGCCAGGCGCGCAGGAACGTCTCCTGCACCAGGTCCTCCGCGTCCTCGAACGAGCCGAGCATCCGGTAGCAGTGGATCTGCAACTCCCGCCGGTAGCCGTCGGTGAGCGCGCCGAACGCCGCCTCGCCACCCGCCCGCGCGGCGGCCACGACCTGGGTCTCCTCGGCCTTCCCCACCATTCACCCCTCCGCCCTCATACGGCGCCCCGCTGGACGCGCCCCACTGACATGTGACGACGGGCACCAAGAAAAGGAATCGCTCGAACGACCTCCTCTTAACGACGTTCTTCGAACTTCGAGCCGAACGCATCCCAGCCCGACCCGCATAAGAGCGGCCTCACCTGTACGGCCTCACCGGCCGAAGCGGCGGCGGGCGGCCCGGGTGAGCGCGTCCCCGGCCTCGGCTCCGAGCCGGCGCACCAGCTCGCCCGCCGGCGTCTCCTCGGCGAACCGGAACCCCTGACCCGCCCACAGGTTGATCGCGCCCGCGTCACCCGCCTTCCTGGCCGCCGCCCGCAGCGGGGCGGTCAGATGGTGAACCTGCGGGTAGGCCGAGGGAGCCTCATCGGTGTGCTCCTCGAGGAAGCGATTGACCAGCCCCCGGGCCCGCCGGCCGGTGAACGCGCGGGTGAGCGCCGTGCGGTCGTACGACGTCAGCGCCTCGCGGTGCGGGACGCTCGTACCGGCCTCCGGCGTGCGCAGGAAAGCGGTCCCGAGCTGCGCGGCGACGGCTCCGGCCGCCAGCACCGCCGCGATCCCCGCCCCGTCGGCGATGCCACCGGCGGCCACCACGGGGAGTGGTGTGAGCCTCAGTGCCAGCCGGAGCAGCACCAGCAGCCCGTAATCGCCCGCGTCGTCGGTGAACCCGCCCCGATGGCCGCCCGCCTCGATGCCCTGGGCCACGAGCGCGTCGGCTCCGGCCTCGTGCGCGGCGACCGCCTCGTCCGGGGTGGTGACCGTCACCACGACGTACGCCCCTTCCCGGCGCACCTCCTCGATGACCTCTCGCGAGGGGAGCCCGAAGGTGAACGACACCACCGGCACGCGCTCCTCGGTCACGACGGCCAGCCTGCCCCACCACGCGCCGTCGTCATCCGCGGGCGTGCCCAGCGGGACGCCGTACCGCTCGGCCTCCCCGCGCAGCCGCGCCGCGTACGCGTCGACGGCGGCGGGGTCGGCCCGCTCGGAGGAGGGCACGAACAGGTTGACGCCGAACGGCGCGTCGGTCCGCGCCCGTACGGCCCGGATGCCGGCGCGCAGCGACTCGGCCGGGTCGTAGCCGGCGGCGAGGAACCCGAGCCCGCCCGCGGCCGACACCGCCGCGGCCAGCTCCGGGGTCGACGGGCCGCCCGCCATCGGCGCCTGGACGATCGGGTATGGCAGAGCCTCGAATTCCATCCACCCACCCTAACGACCGCCGGACGGCCGGCTCGGAGAGGTGGTTCGTCAGCCCTCCTGTTGCCGCATCCGGCGCATGCGGTTCACCTCGGCCGTCTGGGAGACCGACACGTCCTGCGCCAGCTCCTGCACCATGATGTGGGAGCCCTTCTCCAGCTCGTCGGCGGCCATGGAGATGGCGCCCAGGTGGTGGGCGATCATCAGCTGGAGGTACAGGCGGTCGAAGCCGGTCCCGTCGGACGCCCGCAGGGCCGCCATCTGCTCCGGGGTCGCCATGCCGGGCATGGTGTGATGCGCGGCGTGGTGCTCGGGGACGCGCTGCCCCTGCTGGCGCAGCCACCGGATCATCGCGTTGATCTCGGGTCCCTGCGTGTCGGCGATGCGCGTGGCCATGCGCTTCACGTCATCGGAGGCGGCCCGGGTCGCGGCTCCTGCGCTCAGGTCGAGGGCCTGGCGGTGGTGGACGATCATGTCCTGCATGAACACCACGTCCGCCGCGTTGGCGGCGGGGGAGGGCACCGCGGTGACCGCCTCGGCGGGGCTGAGCGTCCTCGCCGCCTCTCCGGGTCTGCCCGGGGCGAGGACGGGGGCGGTGGACCGGGCCGACGGGGTGGCGGGGTCGCTCGCGCAGCCTGCCAGGGCGAGCGCGGCCGTACCGATGACGATGAGGAGCGCGCCGCGCACCCGACCTCCCTGAGCATCACTTGCCGTGCGCGTGCACCCTAACTCAATGGCGATATATCCGTAAATAGATCATGTCGGAAGGTTTTGCTGACAGCTTGCCCTATGGCTAACTCACCCTGTCTGGGAGAAAATCTGCCCGTCTATGTTCTCCTGTGGCAGAAAGTACCAAGGAGGGTTCCTGAGTGTTGTCCATCCCCCGCAGGGGCGGCCTGGCGGGCCGGTTCCTCGTCCTGGTGGGTACGGCCGCGGCGTTGACGCTGTCGGCGATACCCGCTCAGGCAGCGGACATCCCGGGCACCGACCAGGTCGTGACGAGCCCGAACGTCCAGCATGTGACGAACGTGCCGAAGCCCGCGAGCATCGCTGCCACCATCAACACCGACATCGCCTTCCAGGGCAACTATGCCTATGTCGGTAACTATGGCGGCTTCTCCATCTATGACATCAAGAATCCGAAGAAGACGGCCGTGGTGAGTTCAGTGGTCTGCCCCGGTTCGCAGATGGACCTGTCCGTCTACGGCGACCTGCTGTTCGCCTCCGTCGACTCCTCCAGGAACAACGATTCCTGCTCCAGCACGCCGCAGCCCGCGACGCAGAAGGAGTCCTGGGAGGGCATCCGCATCTTCGACGTGAGCGACAAGGCGAACCCCAGGTACATCAAGTCGGTCGAGACCAACTGCGGCTCCCACACCCACACGCTGCTCCCCGACAAGAGGCACGGCAACGTCTACCTGTACGTCTCCTCCTACCTCCCGAACGCGGCCTACCCCGACTGCCAGCCGCCCCACGACAAGATATCGATCGTGAAGGTGCCGCTCCGCGACCCGGCCGCGGCCGCCGTCGTGGCAACCCCGGTCGTGTTCCCCGACGGCGGCAACGAGACCCAGCCGAACCTGCTGCTGCCGACCAGCGGCTGTCACGACATCACCGTGTACGCGGAGAAGGGCATCGCGGCCGGCGCCTGCATGGGTGACGGCGTGCTGTTCGACATCAGGAACCCCGAGGCCCCGAAGGTGACGGCCAGGGTCACCGACCCGAACTTCGCCTTCTGGCACTCGGCCACGTTCAACAACGCCGGCACGAAGGTCGTCTTCACCGACGAGCTCGGCGGCGGCGGCGCGGCCACGTGCAACGAGGCCACCGGCCCCAACCGGGGCGCCGACGCGATCTACGACATCGTGAACGGCCATCTGGTGTTCAAGAACTACTACAAGATCCCCCGCTACCAGGCGGACTCGGAGAACTGTGTCGCCCACAACGGCTCGCTGATCCCGGTCAAGGGCCGCGACATCATGGTCCAGGCCTGGTACCAGGGTGGCGCGTCGATCTGGGACTTCACCGACTCGGCTCACCCCGCGGAGATCGGCTACTTCGAGCGCGGTCCGGCCGCCGAGGGCTCGGGCGGTTTCTGGTCCGCGTACTACTACAACGGCTACATCTACGCGAGCGACTTCAACAGGGGCTTCGACGTCATCAAGATCAACGACAGGCGCACCGACCCGGCCGCCAGGGTCCGCGTCGACCGCCTCAACGCCCAGACCCAGGGTTCGTACCGCGACCGCGGCCACGACGACTGGATCTGGAGCGAGGAGGACTGACGACGGCCACGGCGACCGGCGAGGCTGACGGCGGCCTGAGCGGGGGAGTGTTCCCCGCGCGCTGACGGATCGACGGCAGGGGCGGCCTTCTCCCACCGCCCCTGCCGTCCTTCGCTTTCTCAGGGAGCCCATCTGGCCGGGCGAGGTCGCCCGGCGGGTGTTTCCACCGTGTAAACGTTTGCCGGCAGCCGTTGCGCGAGGACGGCCGCCTACCGATAGGGTTCATGCGGTTGGGTGTTACCGTTGGTAACGTCCCGCTGGAGTGGGACTTCCCCAGGTACGGCTCCGGACCCCTTGAGGAGTGATCGAGATGGCGGAGAGCTCTGGTGGCTTCTGCCCGGAGGTCGGCGACGACATCCGCGAGGTACGCGACTGGGTGCACGAGTTCGCCGCGACGGTGATCCGCCCCGCCGGCGCAGAATGGGACGAGCGCGAGGAGACCCCGTGGCCCGTCATCCAGGAGGCCGCCAAGATCGGACTGTACTCGCTCGACTTCTTCGCCCAGCAGTGGTTCGACGAGAGCGGCCTCGGCATTCCGGTGGCGTTCGAGGAGCTCTTCTGGGGTGACGCCGGCATCGGCCTGTCCATCGTCGGAACCGGCCTGGCCGCCGCCGCGCTGTCGTCCAACGGCACGCCCGAGCAGATGGGCGAGTGGCTCCCGCAGATGTTCGGAACCGCCGACGACGTCAAGCTCGGCGCCTTCTGCGCCTCCGAGCCCGACGCGGGCTCCGACATCGGCTCCATCCGCACCAGGGCCGAGTACGACGCGGTCAAGGACGAGTGGGTGCTCAACGGCGTCAAGACGTGGGCGACCAACGGGGGCATCGCCAACGTGCACGTCGTCGTCGCGTCCGTCGACCCCGCGCTCCGCGCACGGGGCCAGGCGTCCTTCGTCGTCCCGCCGGGCACGCTGGGGCTCTCGCAGGGGCAGAAGTTCAAGAAGCACGGCATCCGCGCCTCCCACACCGCCGAGGTCGTCCTCGACGACGTCAGGGTGCCGGGTCGCTGCCTGCTCGGCGGCAAGGAGAAGCTGGACGCCCGCCTCGCCCGGGTACGCGAGGGCGGCAAGAGCGGCGAGCAGGCCGCCATGCGCACCTTCGAGGCCACCCGGCCGACCGTCGCCGCCATGGCGGTGGGCATCGCGCGCGCGGCCTACGAGTACGCGCGCGACTACGCCCGCGAGCGGGAGCAGTTCGGCCGCAGGATCGGCGAGAACCAGGCCATCGCCTTCCTGCTGGCGGACATGGCGACCAGGGTCGACATCGCCCGGCTGATGACCTGGCGGGCCGCCTGGATGGCCCGCAAGGGACGCCCGTTCGGCCAGGCCGAGGGCTCGATGTCGAAGCTGGTGGCGGGGGAGACGGCGGTGTGGGTGACCGAGCAGGCCATCCAGATCCTCGGCGGCGCCGGCTACACCCGCGATCACCCCGTCGAACGCTTCCACCGCGACGCCAAGATCTACACCATCTTCGAGGGCACCAGCGAAATCCAGAGATTGCTGATCAGCCGTGCGGTCACCGGCCTGCCTGTTCAGTGATCTCTTTGCAGGTCAAAGCATGGTGCTCCCGTGTTGTGAGAAACACGCACCTGGGTTATTGGGGCGCTTCACGATCATGCTCATGGTTCAGTTCTGTCTCAGTTCTGCCCAGTGAGGAGCGGGGTCGGCGCATGTGCTTGCATGCCTTGCATGCTCTGTCATGTGAAGTGGTCAGCATGTGGGCGTGGACACGAAGAGTGAGCGCCGGGTCGGCATGCCCGAGGTATTCGGACAACTCCTTGATCGTCACTTCGGCCGCAAGGGTGATGCTCGCGTAGTAGTGGCGAAGCCGATGGGTCCCCTGCTGCCGGGTCGTGGCGTATCTTCTCCGGCCACGCGCGTCCTTGGTTGGTTCGGCAATGACGCCGACCCTGCACCTACCACCCTGGCGTCCACTCGAGTACTGAACTGTAGCAACGTCTGACCTCACAGTCGCGAATGCCCCGTCCTCCTCCGGCGCATTCCAGGGGTCGTTGCAACAGGATTGTCGGCTCGATCACGAGCCTAGCGCGACGCTCGGCTGGGGCATCCCAGCCGAGCGTCGCGGACGGGTGAAGGCAGGCAGCGCGTATATCCCGTTGACTCGTCAGGAACTGGCTGCTGGCATGGGCGTCGTGGAGATCGCTGACATGACCGAGGTACACGCGGCGGACATCGTGACATGGCGTTACCCTCCGCCGTACGACTGCTACGACCTTGCAGGCATGGAACCGGCATTCTTCACGAACCCTGCCAATGGGTACGTTTCCCTGGTGGATGAGGGGCGACTCATCGGCTTTCGCGTATTCGGTGTTGACGGCCAGGTGCCGGGTGGCGTGTATGACGAGTCCGCACTCGACACAGGCGGGGGCCTGCGTCCCGAATGGACAGGCCGCGGACTCGGTAGGCAGGCGATCGCAACCGGCCTGGAGTATGGTGCCGCGCGATTTCAGCCAGCGGTCTTTCGGGTGACCGTGGCCAGCTTCAATATTCGTGCTCAGCGAGTCCTTCAGGGACTGGGCTTCGTGCCCACGCAGAGGTTCAGCGCCACAACGGACGGCCGCAGCTTTGTCATCATGACCCGTCCAACAGTCCGCTGGTGTACACCACCCGGGTTCAACGGCTCCTGGACTTCGACCAGCCCATCGCGTTGATGCTAGTGGCCGTTCTGCACTTCGTGGAGAAGCAGGACGAGCCGTACAACATCGTGGACTCGTTGGTCGGGGCTCTGGCCCCCGGTTCGCTGGTCGTGATCTCGCATGCCTTGGACGATGAGTCGCTGCGTCCCGGCGCAAGGACGTATCAGCGGGCGACCTCCAGGGCGGTGCTTCGTACCGCTACGGAGGTTGGCGCGTTCTTTAAGGGGCTCGACGTGGTGGACCCGGGGCTCGTTGCCCCGAATGACTGGCGGCCTGAGCAGGCGGACCTGGTGGCGCCGCTGGACCGTGTGCCGGTCCTGTGTGGCATAGGCCGTAAACCGTGACCGGCGACGATCCGGCGATGGTCGCCGGGACACAGCTATGCCTTGCCCTGAAGGCCCATGGCATAAGCGCCCACTTCAACGGGGGACACGGGTGGGCGGTGGTGTCGGTGTGTCGTGGCTTGGTAGTGCGCACTGTCGCCGGCCAGGCTTATGGGACCACCGAGGGTGGTTTTCTGCCACGAGCATGGGACCACCCGGTTGCCAGTGATGGGACCACCCCGCGTGTC
>NZ_JBICTU010000063.1:0-17968 GCF_043197795.1 Sphaerisporangium sp. NPDC049003 | reverse complement strand
AGACGCGATCAACGAGAAGAAGAACAGCGGCCAGGCCAAGGAGTCGCTGGAGGTCGTGGACGTGGCCCAGCTCCTCATCACCTCGGTCAAGGGCCAGCCCGTGAAGGCCTGACAGGCCCACAGCGGCGGGCGTGCCGGTGGCCGTACGAAGATCATCGGCGCGCCCGTCCCCGCGCGGGAACGGACGGACGTCTCCGCCTGCGGGCGGCTGGGAAGCCACGCCCAACGGGCGAAAGACGGGGGCCGAAAACCTTTCTCCACATATCGGGAAAGTCACGGTAACCTCAACGTCGCGGGGCTCGATCGACGGGGAGGGAGCGCCGGTGCGCGTTGTCGTAACCGATGCCGAGGTCACCATGGCCGACGTCCTCTCGCTTCGCCTTGCCATCGAGGAGCCCCTGGCCGACGGCACGCAGCTCATCCTCCGGCAGCGGGGCACGGGGGTCGAAACCAAGATCGTGCTCGGCACCTCGGGAGCGGAGGTGCGCGAGGCCTCCGTCGCGGTGTCACTGGCGCCGCTCGGGCTCAGCCCCGGCCGCTGGGACGCCTACCTGCAGCAGGAGCCGCCCGCTGAGGAGCGCACCCGCACCCGCATCCAGTCCGTCGATCCGGGCTTCTCCCTCGACCGGCTGGACGCCTACGCGCTTAGCAGGCGCACCCTGTCCTACCGCGCCTATCGCACGCTCAACGGCTTCCTGGCCGTCAAGATCGCCCAGGCCGATCCGGTGGCCGACGTCCGCGCGGTGTGGTTCCGCGAGGGCCGTTTCGAGGTCACCGGGTTGCTGGCCTACACCGGGTTCGACGACGACGACGCGCACCACACCGCCCGCCTCGCCCTGCGCCGTACGGCCGGACCTGAGACGGCGGTCACGGCCGCCGCGACCGTGAAGGGGGTGCGGTTCCACGCCGCGCTGTCCCTCTGCGACGTCATCGCGGCCACGCCCGAGTACGAGGGGCTGTGGGAGCCGTCGCTGGAGGTGGACGGCATCGACGCGCCGCTGCCTCTGGGAGGGCGCATCGACGACGTCGACGGCAAGCGCCGCCGTGTGCACTACCCCGACACCAAGGTGGACGGCGTGCCGGTCCGCCCCTGCTACACCGCGGACGACGAGCTCCGTCTTGAGGTGGGCTGATGAAGATCTGCTTCCTGGTCCCCTCGGCGTACGGCATGCGCGGCGACACCCGGGCCGTGCTCAACCTCGCCACCGAGCTGGCTTCCCGGCACGAGGTGGAGATCGTCAGCGTCAGGAGGGTCCGGGAGACCCCCTTCTTCCCGGTCGACCCGCGGATCTCGCTGCGATGGCTCATCGACGCCCGTCCGGGCGTCCGCCACCTCCTGCCGCGGGGGCAGATGCGCACGGAGGTGGCGCTCTGGCGGACCCTTCGCGGCCTGCGCTGCGACCTGCTGGTGACCACGCGGCCGGGTCTCAGCGTGCAGGCGGCCCGGCACGTTCCACGCGAGACGGTGCGCGTCGCGCGCGAGTGGAGCCGCCCGGCCGTCCCCGGGCCGATCCGCAGGTTCTATCCCAAGCTGGACGCGGTAGTCACCTCCACTGGGACGGCCAAGGAGGAGTTCTCCCGGATCCTCGACGGCACGGACGGGCCGGCGATCCACGTCATCCCCGACGCCCTTCCCCAAGCGCCCTGGCCGCGCTCGCGCATGGACAACCGCGTCGTCTCGGCGGGCGGCAGATGGCTGCCAGGCAAGGCGTTCGACCGGCTCATCGAGGCCTTCGCGATCGTGACCGACAAGCGGCCTGACTGGCGGCTCCGCCTGTACGGGGGCGGTCCAGAGGAGAAGCGGCTCCGGGCACTGGTCGGCCGGCTCGACCTCCACAACAACGTCTACTTCATGGGCACCACCCCCGACCTGCAGGGGGAGTTCGCCAAGGCGTCGATCGTGGCCGTCACCTCGCACGCCGAGACGCCCGGCATGACGGTGATCGAGGCGCTCGGGTGCGGCGTCCCCGTGGTCGGGTTCGAGGGCACGCGCGGGCCCGGAGAGTTCGTGACGTCCGGCCACGACAGCGTGCTGGTGCCGCAGGGTGAGGAGGAGATCCAGGCGTACGCCTCGGCGATGCTGGCCCTGATCGACGACGAGCGCCGCCGCATGGTGCTGGCCGCCGGAGCGCTGGAGTCGGCCGCGGGTCACGCGGCCCCGGCCGTCGCGACCCGGTGGGAGGCGCTGGTGGGAAGCCTCCGGCCCTGACGTACGGCGTCCCGTGGGCGATACCCCGAAGAGGTATTCTGGCCATTATGCATGGGTACAGCGGAGACAAGCAGGCATATCTCACCAGGCTCCGGCGGATCGAGGGCCAGGTCCGCGGGCTCCAACGCATGGTCGAGGAGGATTCCTACTGCATCGACATCCTCACCCAGGTGTCGGCCGCAACGCGCGCCTTGCAGGCCGTGGCACTGGGGCTCCTGGAGGACCATATCGGTCACTGCGTGACGGATGCGATCAACGCCGGTGGACCCGAGGCCGAGGAGAAGGTCAAAGAGGCCTCCGCGGCCATCGCGAGGCTAGTGCGGTCGTAGCGGTTTTCGGGGGTTTCCCGGCCCGGCCGGACTAGTCCGGCAGAGTGGTCACGGGTCCTTTCGCAAAACCGTCCCGAACCCTTGAGGGAGTCCGGGACCAGTTCCGCGAGCATCTTCAGCGACTCACCGGAGTCCGCAATCCAAGCGCGTTGTCGAGCTCATCCAAGGTCAGCTCTCGCTCGCTGACAGCGACGGCGCTGAGCACCTCCGCGTAGAGCGCGATCTCGTCCAACGCGACACGGTCATGGACCCGTGAGTCCAGGTAGTCGTGCCCCACCGCGTCGTCCTTCCTTCCGCAGCCCACACCCACTCCGAGGTTACGACCGGGTCGCTTTCGAGGACATGGCCCATCGGGACCATTCGTCAGGGCGACCCGAGTCCTCGTGGAACCATTTCCCGGATCCGAGATCACAATTCAGCCAAATCCCCATATGGCTGGACGGGGAATGATATACGCGGGGTAAGTATGGAATAGCCTGATAAAGCGTTTAGATCATGGCACCCCGGTCACGTGTGGCGTATCCATTCCGATGAGGTTCCTGGGACTCCAGGAAGCGGATCATCGCGCTCGTGGATCAGGCAGCTGACCATCGCCGCGGATGTGGGGAAGCCGCGCGGGGGAGGCGCCGTACCGGTCAGCCGGCACCAGGCGAGCCCGGTCGCGTACCCGGCCCCCAGCAGAGCCGCCGCCGCTCCCCTGCCCGGCGGCCGCAGGGCCGCCGGAGGCTCGCCCTCCCGGGGCCAGCAGCCACGCAGAGGGTGACGGGGCTCGGAGAGCGTCACGTAGTACGTCTGCCGCAGTTCGGAGTCCAGCCATGGGTACAGCTGGGTGGCGACCCCCGGCGCCACATGCTTGACGTCGGCGGCCAGCAGCGACGCCGCCACCGCCCGGGGGTCGGCGCCGTGGGCGCTCACGAACGACAGCGCGTGCGCCATGTCGTACAACGTGTGCCGGAAATGCTCACCCGGCGAGGTCTCGGCGACGATCGCGCCCTCAAGGTGCGCCGGGCAGCGCGCGAGCCAGGCCCGCCGGATGGCCGCCACGTCCCAGGACGGGTGGTCCAGATAGGGCTGGGCCCGCAGGGGCTCCACCATCGCGAGCAGGGCGGCGGCGCGGGGACCGAACCGGGGATCGGCGAGCAGGACGCGGGCCGTGTCGGCCACCAGCCCGGAGAGGCGCATCGCGGCTCCCTGGGCCCCGGCGCCCAGCCGCTCGGCGTAGAGCGCGACCAGGGCTTCCAACGGCATCGGAGGCAGCCACCGCACCCAGTCGTCCCCCGGCAGCGGTCGCGCGAGGAACTCCCCGAACATCGACAGCAGCACCTCGTTGCCGTCGAACGCCGGGGCGTACGCGCACCACATGATGGTGCCCCACATCGTGGCCACCGTCGCCGGGACGTCGGCGTAGAACATCGAGCGAAGCGGCCCGACGACGTACGAGGCGTCCGGCTTCATCCCCCGGCCGGTGTCGAGCAGCGCCCGTAGCCGCTGGGTGACCTGGTGTGGCACGTCAGGGCCGACGAAGGCCTGGGTGGACCCCCGGTCGAAGGTGAGGTCGGCGGCCGTGGGCAGCAGGTGCTCGGGGATGAGCGGAGCCGGATGCGGGGGGCGCGCCGAGGCGCGGGCGCGGGGGCCGGCGGGAGGCGCGGACAGGTGCCACTGCCCGTCGGCCGGGTCGTGGCGGTACCAGCGGGCGTGGCGGCCGAACAGCCAGCAGCCGCCGTCGGGGGTGAGCAGCAGGCGGGCCGCCATCGCCTGCGCCTGGGTGTGTGCGGGGACGTCGGCCCAGCGCGGGTCCGCGATCATGACGCGGACATCCCGCTCGATCGCGTCGAAAGGGTCCCACTGCACGGCGGCCATGCTACTGGGGGCATGTCACAGACCCCCGCCCGTTCAGGCGCCGGGTCCGGGGGGCAGCGGGCGGGCGGCGCGGTGGCGGGCGGCCTTCTCCACGTAGGTGTCCGGCGTGCGGGCGAACGTGGCCCGGTCGCGGTCCGTCAGCTCGCGGACGACCGTGCCGGGGACCCCGGCGACCAGCACCCCGCTGGGGATCTTCTTGCCGGGCGTCACCACGCACCCGGCCGCGACCAGCGAGCCCGCCCCGATCCTCGCGCCGTTCAGCACGACGGCGCCGATGCCCACCAGCGCGCCGCTCTCGACATGCGCGCCGTGCACCACGGCGCGGTGGCCGAGGCTCACCCGGCTCTCCAGCACGGCGGGCAGGCCGGGGTCGGCGTGCAGGCAGCACAGATCCTGGATGTTGCACTCCTCACCCACCTCGATCGCCTCGTCCTCGCCGCGCAGCACCGCGCCATACCAGACGTTCGCGGCCCGCGCGAGCCGTACCCGGCCCACCACGACGGCGGTGGGGGCGACGTAGGCTTCGGGATGGATGGACGGCACACCGGTGTCGAGTGCCGCGATGTACGGCGAGGCCAGAGGCACCGCCGGGCCCGTGAAAGTCGGCTCGCTCATGAGATCGATGATCTCATGAGGCCCCCGGCCGGTTTCTCGGCCTTGCGACCGGTAGGCACTCATTCGACCGGAAGAGGTCAGGCGTTCGGGTTGCGGACTCGGACAGATGGCAGGAAAGTCGTGTCCTGACGTGTCGTTACCAATGCACGACCCCCACTCGATTCACGACCCCCAGGGCTCAGCCATGACGAACCAGCACGACAGCTTTCCCGACATGATGCACGAGGACCTCGGCTTCGAGGTGGTGATGCGTGGATACAGCCGCCGGCAGGTCCACGATCACATGGTCCGGACGCGCAACCAGATCCGTGATCTCGAAGAACGGCTGGCGCGGGCCATCGATCAGGCCGAGCAGGGCCGCATCGAGCTCGGAGAGGCCCGCCGCCGCCTGGCCGAGGCCCCTCAGGACTACGACGAGCTCGGCCAGCGGCTGAGCCAGATACTCAAGCTCGCCGAGGAGGAGGCGATCTCCAAGCGCGAGACCGCCGACACCGAGGCGACCAAGATGCGCGATGACGCCTCGGCCGAGTCCGAGCGCATCCTCACGGCCGCCCAGGCCGAGGCGGAGCGCCGCGTGGAGGAGGCGACGGACGCCGCCGAGCGCCTGCTGGCGCAGGCGGGCGCGGACGCCGAGGAGACGCTCGGCTCCGCGCGCGCCGAGTCCGAGGAGACCCTGCGCACGGCTCGCGCCGAGGCCGACCGGTCGCTCACCGCCGCGCGTCACGAGGCCGAGCGGCTGGTGTCCGAGGCGAACAACCAGGCCGAGGCGACCCTCGCGTCCGCCAAGGCCGACGCCGAGGCGACCGTGAAGGCGGCGCGGGCCGAGGCCGCCGACACGCTGGCCGCCGCGGGTGCGCGCGCCGACGCGCTCGACGAGCACACCGGCCGCCGGGTGACGTTCCTCACCGACACCCACACCGAGGTCATGCGCCGGCTCAACGAGATGGGCTCCGTGCTGACCGACCTGCTCCACCGTGAGGGCACCGCGGGCGCGCTGGTCGACGAGTCCGCCGTGCTGCCGCCCCGGCCTGTCCTGGGCTCCGTCGACGACCTGCGCCGCGACGATCCGATCCATGACGACGGCCCGGCCGCCGAGGAGCTGGAGTCCGTACGGGTCGTGCTCGACGCGGACGGCGACGACCGTCCCGGCCACGACGGCGCGGCGTTCGGTCCCGCCGACGTGCCGCACGTGCCCGGCGCCGACCACGCCGGCGAGGTCCACGGGCCCGGCGGCGCCTACTCACGCGACGGCGGCTACTCCGGTGACCTGGGCGACGCCCGCGACGCGAACGACGCGCACGCCGCCAACGACGTCCACAAGGACGACGACGAGGAAGGCGGGCGCGTGCACGTCCTTCGGGACGCCCATGACCTGCGCGACCCCAACGAGACGGTCGACGTCGGCGGGCGTGGCGACGTCGACCCGCGTCACGGCAACGACCACGAGGGGCCGGGCAAGGGGCGCGTCCGTAATTTCTTCGAGGAGACCGACGTCCACCTGAGCCGGGTTCCCGACCAGTCCGGCGGTGACGGGCTTCCCGCCCACCGGCAGTAGCGGGCGGCGTTCCGCGCGCCCGGGCCGTGGCGCCTGGCGGAAACCTCCGCCCCCGATCGGGTCGGAGGTTTCCGCGCTCTCCCGTCGCGGGCGTCGCCCGCGATCAGGTCTCGCGATCGATTGAGGGCATGCACTCCTGCTGCTCCAGCAGCCTCTCGCGCAGGCCCTCCGGATCATCGGCGTCGATCGTCATGGCACACCCCGCGTCACGTTCCTCCTCGGTGAGCGGGTGGTGCCGGGTGGCCCACCACCGCCCGGCGTCGCTCCTCCAGATAGTCCACTCGGGGAACTCCCGGGCGATTTCGGCGAGGTGCCGGTCAAACGACATCCCGTCCACCCTTCCCGCGGTGAGGGCCAGGTTTGTACCGTTCCCCCTCACGTTGAGGGACATCTCTAGAGAAATCAATGTTCGGGGTGGACAGGTCAACCTAACGCCCGACGCCGGGTCTTGACTCAGGCGTCGAAGTCGTACTGAAGTACATACGACGCCGCATCCATGATCATCTTGTTCAGCTCGACCGCCATGCCTCCGGTGGCGTACGCCGACCTGCACACCTCGATCACCGGGGTCCCGGCGGGCAGGCCCAGCTTGGCGGCCTCCTCCGGCGTGGGCATCCTCGCGCGCACCTCCTCGGTGAAGTGCGCGGGTGCGTGCCCGAGGTCGCGCAGTCGCGCGTAGACGCCGCCAGGGCCGGTGTCCTGTGCCGTGATCGACGATCCGGCGACGAGTTCGGCCGGAAAGTGGGATGCCGCGAGCTGCACCGCCCGTCCGTCCACGGAGTAGCGCCGCCGCCGTACCCAGACCTCGTCGCAGCCGAGCACCCGTGCCGCGTCGTCGGCCGCCGCCTCGCGGGTGATCGTGAGGTCGTCGACCGTGTACGGGCGGCCGGTCGTGTCGGAGTCCCAGATGGCCCTGCCCGCTCCCCACTGCTCGCGCGAGAGACGCCGGGACCCGTGCCGCCTGATCGGCCGGAACTGCCGTACGTAGACTCCCGAGCCGCGCCTCGGCACGGCCACGCCTTCGTTGATGAGGACGGCGAGCGCCTGTCTCGCCGTGGCACGGGCTATGCCGTACTCGGACATGAGGGCGTTCTCGCCCGGCAGCCGGTCCCCATCGCGGAACTCGCCGTTGACGATCGCCTGGCGCAGGCGATCGGCGATCCGGCGATAGATCGGGGGTTCGTGAGGTACCGGGGATTCCATCACGCTTTATCACCCTCAGTCACCAAAGCCGGTCCGCGTCTCCAGAGAACTTGCCCCGCCTTGTCCACGATCGCACAGATACGCAGGTTGGTCCCGTGCTTCTTTTGCGCGAATCGTGCCCGTGTGGTGATCTTCGGGTCTTTCCGGTGCCGTTACTGTGGACCGGTCCCAACCGTGATCGGCCTGGCGTGCCATGGCCGGGTCGCGAGGGCCGCGAGCACGGCTCCCGCAGCGTTGAGGAGGACGTCGTCCACCGACGACACGCGGCCGAGCCGCAGGCCGTACTGGAGCGCCTCCACCGTGACCGACAGCGCCCCGGCGAGGAGGGCGACGCGCCACAGGCGGGCGAAGCGCGGCGAGCGGATCGGCAGCAGCGCGCCCAGCGCGGCGAAGACCAGGAGATTCCCTCCCACCTGCGCGAACGCCGATCCGAACGGACCGTCCGCCAGTTCGGCGAGATCGCGCAGGGGCACGAGACTGACCCCCGAGGCGGTGCCGGGCGTGAGGATCATCCACAGCCAGGGAAGGGTGCCGGCGACGGTGAAGACGTCCGCGTATGCGGTGCGCGCGGGGTGCGGACGGCCCCGGCGGGCGCGCCACCGGGCCAGCAGATGAGCCGCGAGGACAGCGACAGGCAGGCATAAAACTGTGGCTAAGACGACATATCCCCAGAGGTGCAACTCAAGCCGCATGGCGGACATCCTTCCGGATGGCGACTCGTCGCCGGGAAGAAATCCCGGCGTGCGCGCGAGGCCGCTCGGGTAACAGGAAGCTGGCTTCGGAGGAAGACCCCTCCCACGCCGCCCGCCCCCGGCGGTGTATTGACAGGCGGCTCACCTGGGACGCAATCTGTTGCGCATAGCGAGTCCCGTTCCGCAATTCACAACTGAGGGGTATCCGCGTGATCCCAGCGTGTCCCCTCGCGGCGCTGCCGCGGGGCGAGGCCCATCGGCTCGACATCGATCCGCCCGTGGCGGTGTTCCATACCGGCGACGGCGAGATCTACGCCGTCGACGACACCTGCACGCACCAGGACGCCTCGCTCTCCGACGGGTGGCTGGAAGGCTGCGAGATCGAGTGCCCGCTCCACTCCAGCCGGTTCGACCTGCGGACCGGTCAGGTGGACAGCCCGCCCGCCAAGCTCGCCGTGCGCACCCACGGAGTCGTGGTCGAGGACGGGATGATCTACGTGGTGCCGTCCGACGCGCCCCCCAACCTCCCGCCGGGCGTGACGGCGGGGCGGCCGAGGAGTGACTCGTGAGCACATCGAGCCTGCTCGCCACGCTCGCCGGCGGCCTGTACGCCGACGAGAACGTCTTCGCCCTCGAACAGCAGCGCATCTTCGAGTCGATGTGGTTCTGCGTGGCCAGGGCGGACGACCTCGGCAAGCCCGGCGCGTTCCGCACCGTCCAGGTCGGCCGCGAGAACCTCATCGTCAGCCGCGCGAGGGACGGCTCGATCCGCGCGTTCCTCAACGTCTGCCGGCACCGGGGCGCCCGCATCTGCACGGAGGAGGCAGGCGAGGTCCGGCGGGCCTTCCAGTGCGCGTACCACGCGTGGACGTACGACCTCGAAGGCAAGCTGATCGCGGCGCCGAACCTCACCAAGATGCCCGACATCGACCGGGTCGAGTACGGCCTGGTCAACGTGCACGTGCGCGAGTGGATCGGGTACGTCTGGGTGTGCCTGGCCGACGAGCCCCCCTCGTTCGAGGAGGACGTGCTCGGGGCCGTCGTGACCCGGCTCGGCGACCTGGCCTCGATCGAGAACTACGGCATCGAGAACCTCAAGGTCGGCCGCAGGATCGTCTACGACGTCAGGGCGAACTGGAAGCTGATCGTCGAGAACTTCATGGAGTGCTACCACTGCGCGACGATCCACCCCGAGCTCACCGAGGTGCTGCCCGAGTTCGCCGACGGGTACGCGGCGCAGTACTTCGTGGGCCACGGCGCCACCTTCGGCTCGGGCATCGAGGGGTTCACGGTCGACGGCTCGCCGGGGGTCGACCGCATCCCGGGCGTGAGCGACGAGCAGGACCGCCGCTACTACGCGATCACCATCAAGCCGCAGGTCTTCGTCAACCTCGTGCCCGACCACGCGATCGTGCACCGCATGTTCCCGCTCTCGGCCGACCGTACGGTCGTGGAGTGCGACTGGCTGTTCCTCCCCGAGGTCGTGGACGGTGGGAAGGACCTCGGCCCGTCCGTCGAGCTCTTCCACAAGGTCAACGTGCAGGACTTCGACGCGTGCGAGCGCTGCCAGCCGGCGATGAGCTCCCGCGCGTACGCGAACGGCGGCGTGCTCGTGCCGAGCGAGCACCACATCGCGGAATTCCACGACTGGGTCGCGGGGAAGCTCGGCCTTGGCCGCTGAACGCCCGGCCCTCAGCCGGAGAACCCCAGGCGGTGGCTGATGTCGGCGGCGCCGTCGATCAGGACGGGTGCGAGCTCGTGGATCCGCTTCTCGCTGAAGCGGTAGGCGGGCCCGGACGCGCTGACGGCCGCCACCACCTCCCCGTCGTACGACCGGATGGCGGCGGCCATGGCGTTCAGCCCGACCTCGTACTCCTCCAGGGTCACGGCGTAGCCCCTTGCCCTGGCCTCGTCGAGCTGCGGCGCCAGCTTGGCGACCGAGGTCACGGTCGCCGGGGTGAAGCGCTGAAGTCCGGCCGCGGACAGCAGGTGGTCGCGGTGCCGCTCGTCCAGGTGGGCCAGCAGGACCTTGCCGCTGGAGGTGGCGTGGAGCGGGGTGAGCTGCCCGACCCAGTTGTACGCCGTGACCGCCGACGGGCCGCGCACCTGGTCGAGGTTGACGGCGTAGTGGGCGCGCACGACGGCGATGTTGACGGTCTCGCCGATCTCCTCGGCCAGGCGCCGGCAGACCGGACGGCCCTGCTGGGTGAGGTCGAGGCGGGACGCGACCCCGCCGGCGAGGCGGATGACGCCGAAGCTGAGCCGGTACTTCCCGCGGTCCTCGGCCTGCTCGACGAGGCTCCTGGCCTCAAGGGCGCCGAGGAGCCGGAAGGCCGTCGACTTGTGGACGCCGATCTCCGCCGCGATCTCGCTGACACCGGCCTCGCCGCGCTGGGAGAGGATCTCCAGCACGCTGATGGCCCGGTCGACCGACTGCACGCCGGCCGAGGAATCGTTGCCCATAGCTGGGGACTGTAGGCGGGACGGCAGGGTGACGTCCATTTGGGCGGCTGGTTCGGGATGGTTGCGCATAATGCACTGTTGTGTGTCAATCGCTACAAGCGAAGTTCAAGCTACGCGTGAGCGAGGCGAGGCAGGAATGTACGACTTCGTCATCGTCGGTGGTGGGTCGGCCGGATGCGCCCTGGCGAACCGGCTGTCCGCGGATCCCTCCGTCCGGGTGCTGGTCCTGGAGGCCGGCCGCTCGGACTTCTCCTGGGATGTCTTCATCCACATGCCCGCCGCGCTGATGTTCCCCATCGGCAGCCGGTTCTACGACTGGAAGTACGAGTCGGAGCCCGAGCCGCACATGAACGGCCGCCGCATCTACCACGCGCGCGGCAAGGTGCTGGGCGGGTCGAGCAGCATCAACGGCATGATCTTCCAGCGGGGCAACCCGCTCGACTACGAGCGCTGGGGCGCCGACCCGGGCATGGAGACCTGGGACTACGCGCACTGCCTGCCGTACTTCAAGCGCATGGAGAACGCCACTGCCGACCCGGGCACCGCCTTCCGCGGGCATGACGGGCCCCTCGTGCTCGAACGCGGTCCCGCGTCCGGCCCGCTGTTCGACGCCTTCTTCGAGGCCGTGCGGCAGGCGGGCTACCCCCTCACCGACGACGTGAACGGCTTCCGCCAGGAGGGTTTCGCGGCCTTCGACCGGAACATCCGCCGGGGGCGCCGCCTGTCCGCCGCCCGCGCGTACCTGCACCCGGTCAAGCGGCGCCCCAACCTGGAGATCAGGACGCGGGCCTTCGTCACGAAGATCCTCTTCGAGGGGAAGCGCGCCGTCGGCGTGGAGTACGACGGCAGGACCGTACGGGCGGGCGAGGTGATCCTCTGCGGTGGGGCGATCAACTCGCCGCAACTGCTCCAGCTCTCCGGGGTGGGCGACGCCGCCGAACTGAAGGCCGCCGGCGTGGAGCCCGTCCACGACCTGCCGGGGGTGGGGAGGAACCTGCAGGACCACCTGGAGGTCTACGTCCAGTACGGATGCAGGCGGCCGGTGTCGGTGCAGCCCGCGATGAAGTGGCGCAACCGCCCGTGGGTCGGGGCGCGGTGGCTGTTCCTGCGCAGCGGCCCCGGGGCCACCAACCACTTCGAGGCGGGCGGCTTCACGCGGAGCAACGAGGACGTCGCCTACCCGAACCTGATGTTCCACTTCCTGCCCCTCGCCGTGCGGTACGACGGCTCGGCCCCGGCGGGCGGGCACGGCTACCAGGTCCACATCGGCCCCATGTACTCCGACGCGCGCGGCTCTGTGAAGATCCGGAGCACCGACCCCCGGGTGCGCCCCGCGCTGCGCTTCAACTACCTGTCGACCGACCAGGACCGGCGCGAGTGGGTGGAGGCGGTCCGCGTCGCGCGTGACATCCTCAACCAGCGCGCCATGGACGACTTCAACGCGGGCGAGCTGTCGCCAGGCCCCTCGGTCCAGACCGACCAGGAGATCCTCGACTGGGTGGCACGGGACGGCGAGACCGCCCTGCACCCCTCGTGTACGGCACGCATGGGCGTGGGGGAGGACGCCGTGGTGGACCCGCGGACCATGCGGGTGCACGGCCTCGCGGGGTTGCGCGTGGTGGACGCCTCGGTCATGCCGTACGTCACCAACGGCAACATCTACGCCCCCGTGATGATGGTGGCCGAGAAGTCCGCCGACCTGATCCTCGGCACCACCCCGCTGCCGCCGGAGCACGTCGAGTTCTACCGCCATCCCGGCCGGGCCGATGCGCCTGCTGAATAGGGTTGTGCCATGGGCAACGACGAACGCGACAGCGCCGGCGTGCAGTCCGTCGACCGCGCGCTGTCGGTTCTGAAACTGCTGGCCCGCCACGGGGAGCTCGGTGTCAGCGAGCTCGCGGCCGAGCTCGGCGTGCACCGTTCCACGGCCTTCCGGCTCCTCGCCACCCTGGAGAACCACGACCTGGTCCACCAGAACGACGAGCGCGGGCGCTACCGGCTCGGCGTCGGCGTCCTGCGGCTCGCGGGCGCGACCACCGCGCGGCTCGACGTCGTGCGGGAGGGGCGCCCGGTCGGCACCCGGCTCGCGGCGGAGGTGGGCGAGACCGTCAACATCGCCATCCTCGACCGCGACGAGGCGCTCTACCTCGACCAGATGACCGGCACGTCGGCGTTGCAGGCGCACAACTGGACGGGCCGGCGCATCGCGCTGCACGCCACCTCCAACGGCAAGGTGCTGCTCGCCCACGCCCCCGATGGGCGGTTCGAGGAGGTCACGGCCGTGGCGCTCCCGCGGTTCACCGAGCGCACCCTCACCGACGTCGCCCACCTGCGCGAGGAGCTCGACGCGGTGCGCGAACGCGGCTTCGCGACGGCCGTCGACGAGCTGGAGCTCGGCCTGACCGCCGTCGCCGCCCCGGTGTTCGGAGCCGACGGGGCGGTCGTCGCCTCGCTCAGCGCCTCTGGGCCCACGTTCCGGCTGCCCGCCGAGCGGCTCCCGTCCGTCGCCGCCCAGGTGGTGGCCGCCGCCACCGAGATCTCTTCACGTCTGGGGTGGTACGGCCGTGCGGGTTTCGGCCACCAAGGGAAACGCGGCAAGCCTTGACGGGGCTGACGCCAGGGTTGATTCTGTTCCTCGTTGAGCATTCCGGTGCGTGATACGCAACCAGAAGGCAAATGAGAGGTCCGTGGCAGATCTCTGTCGCGGTGGCAGCTGGAGGGCGTGACCGGCCTCCACCCCCCTCGAACCGCGAGGTGACCATGACCGCGACGTCGCCGGCCGAACTCTCGCAGCCCTCCATGGACGAGGAGCCGGTGATCCTCGATGTGCGCGGCCTGTGGAAGGTCTTCGGCCCCCGGGCCGGCCGGGTGGCGGGCACGCCGCTCGCGGAGCTCTCCCGTGCCGAGCTGAAGGAGCGCACGGGCTGCGTGGCGGCGGTGCGCGACGCCTCCTTCGCCGTACGGCGCGGCGAGGTCTTCGTCGTCATGGGATTGTCGGGCTCGGGTAAGTCGACGCTCGTCCGCTGCCTGACCCGGCTGGTCGAGCCCAGCGCCGGTGAGGTGCTGCTGGACGGCGCCGACATCCGCAAGGCCGGGGACAAGGAGCTGCGCGAACTGCGCCGGCACCGGTTCGCGATGGTCTTCCAGCACTTCGGCCTGCTGCCGCACCGGCGCGTGCTGGACAACATCTCCTATGGCCTTGAGATCCAGGGCATGAAGAAGGGCCCCCGCCACCGGCGGGCGAGCGAGATGCTCGACCTCGTCGGGCTGGCCGGATACGGCGACTCCTATCCCGACCAGCTCTCGGGCGGCATGCAGCAGCGGGTGGGCCTCGCCCGCGCCCTGGCGGTCGACCCCGAGGTGCTGTTCTTCGACGAGCCGTTCTCGGCCCTCGACCCGCTGATCCGCCGCGACATGCAGAACGAGGTCATCCGCCTGCACCGCGAGGTCGGCAAGACGATGATCTTCATCACGCACGACCTGAGCGAGGCGCTCAAGCTCGGTGACCGCATCCTGGTCATGCGCGACGGCGAGATCGTCCAGACCGGGACGCCCGACGAGGTGGTGGGCGCCCCCGCCGACGACTACGTGCGGGACTTCGTGAGCGAGGTGTCCCGCTCGCACGTGCTGACCCTCAAGTGGATCATGAGGCCGCCCGGCGACGGTGAGGCGCTGGACGGCCCGGAGCTGGGTCCCGGCGTCGTCATCAGGGACGCCGTCCACACCATCCTGCGCGCCGACCGCCCGGTGCGGGTGGTGTCGGCCGGAAAACTGCTCGGCGTCGTCGGAAGCGCCGAGATCCTTGAGGTGATCGCCGAGTGAGCGCGCCCGTCGAGAGCCCGCGAGGACGTCGCGGGGTGAGCGCACCCGTGGACGGCCCCCGAGCACGTCAAGGGGTGTACGCCAGGTGACGGCGACGGCGACGGCGCGCAGGCCGGTGTGGTCACGCCCGTACCTGCTGGTGGGGATCCTCGCCGCCTGGATCCTGCTGTGGGCGTTCTTCCGGGGGCAGGCCACCCTGCCGCTCGGTGGCGCCGAGCTGACCCCCCTGCACGAACGGATCAGCCGGGCCGCGAACGCCATCGACGACAGCCGGAACGAGAACCCGTTCTTCCTGTACTTCGTCAACTACATCAGGCTCTTCATCAACGAGTTCGTGAGGTTCATCCAGGCGCTGATCAGCCGGCCGTCCTTCGGCCGCCCGGTGCCGGTGGCCGGGTGGCTCGGCGTCGTCGGCGTCGCCACGGCGGTCGCGTGGCTGTACGGGAGCCTCAGGGTCGCGCTGCTGACCGTGGCCGGCTTCGTCTCCTTCGGGCTGCTCGGCCTGTGGGAGGAGAGCATGGACACCCTGGCGCTCACGCTGGCCGCCGTCGTGCTTTCGCTCGCCATCGGGATCCCGCTGGGGGTCTGGGCGGGGCTGAACGACCGGTTCAACCGGTTCGTCAATCCGGTGCTCGACTTCATGCAGACGATGCCGACGTTCGTGTACCTCGCGCCGCTCACGCTGTTCTTCCTCATCGGACCGGCCAGCGCCACCGTGGCGACGATGATCTACGCGATCCCGCCCGCGATCCGCATCACCGCGCACGCGATCAGAGAGGTGCCCGCGACCACCGTGGAGGCGGGCACGTCGCTGGGGTCGACCCCGTGGCAGCTCCTCGGCAAGGTGCGGCTCCCGCTGGCCAAGCGGACCATCGTCGTCGGCGTCAACCAGACCATCATGGCCGCGCTCTCCATGGCCACGATCGCCGCGCTGATCGACGCGCCGGGACTCGGCAAGACCGTGCTCAAGGCGCTGGAGACGCTGGACGTCGGCACGTCGTTCAACGCCGGCCTCGCCATCGTGATCATGGCGATCGTGCTCGACCGGGTGACGTCGGCGGCCGGCCGCAGCGTCGAGGCCGCCCACCGCGCGGGCCGGGCACGCAGGCCGCTCTGGCGCCGCGTCCAGGTGGCCGTGGTGACGGCCGTCACCGCCGTGCTGGTCTACCTGTCGCACGTCTACGTATGGGCCGCGGAGTTCCCCGGCGAGGCGGACGCCGGCTCGTACGTCCGCAGGGCCGCCGACGCGGCGAGCCAGTGGGCGCAGGCCAACCTGTATCCCTACACCAACGGCTTCAAGAACCTCGTGACGTACGGCCTGCTCAACCCGTTCGAGGCGGTGCTGGCCGGGTCGCCGTGGTGGCTGGTGCTGCTCGTGGTGACCGTGACCGCGCTGGTCCTCGCCACCGTACGGGTCGCGGTGGTGTGCGCCGCGTGCCTCGCCCTGCTGGTGGCGCTCGGGCTGTGGCAGGACAGCATGGTGACGCTGGCCGCGACGCTCGTGGCCGCCGTGCTGGTGATGGCGCTGGGCATCGCGGCCGGGGTCTGGATGGGACGCGACGACCGCGCCGACCGGGTGATACGCCCGGTGCTGGACGCCGGCCAGACCATGCCCGCGTTCGTGTACCTCGTACCGATCCTCGGCCTGTTCGGCGCCACCCGGTTCACGGCGATCATCGCGGCCGTCTTCTACGCCGCGCCCGTGGCGACCAAACTCGTCGCCGACGGGATCAGGGGCGTCTCCGCGAGCGCGGTGGAGGCCGCCACGGCCGCGGGGTCGAGCACGTGGCAGATCATCTCCAAGGTGCAGGTGCCGATGGCGCGCAGCGCCGTCACCCTCGCCGCGAGCCAGGGGCTCTGCTACGTGCTCGCCATGGTGGTGGTGGGCGGCCTGGTGGGCGCGGGGGCGCTCGGCTACGACGTGGTGTCGGGATTCTCCCAGCTCCAGTTGCGCGGCAAGGGTCTGGCGGCGGGCCTCGCGATCGTCGTGCTCGGCACCATGCTGGCCGCGATCACCAAGGCCGCGGCCCGGCGCGCCGACGCCGCCGCCCACGGGAGGCACTAGCGGAAGTTCGGAAGGGCCCGTCACGGGCGGACATCGGCCGTCGCAGGCGGCTTTCGACACAGGAGGACCCTGGTGAAAGTGGTGAGAGTTTCGAGGATCGCACGGCCGCGGGCGGTGGTGCTCGTGGCGGCCGCCGGCCTCCTCGTCTCCGCGTGCGGTGGCGCGAAGGTGGGAGAGACCCCGTCCGCCTCGGGGACGGCGCCGGCGGCGAAGGCGTGCGGAGCCGTGAACATCGCGATCAACCCCTGGGTCGGGTACGAGGCCAACGCGGCGGTGATCGCGTACGTGGCCGAGAAGGAGCTCGGCTGCCAGGTCACGAAGAAGGACCTCAAGGAGGAGGTCGCCTGGCAGGGCTTCGCGACCGGCGAGGTCGACGCGGTCGTGGAGAACTGGGGCCACGACGACCTGAAGAAGAAGTACATCGAGGACCAGAAGGTCGCGGTCGACGCCGGCCCGACCGGGAACAAGGGCGTCATCGGCTGGTACGTGCCGCCGTGGATGGCCGAGAAGTACCCCGACATCACCGACTGGAAGAACCTCGACAAGTACGCCGACCTGTTCAGGACCTCCGAGTCCGGCGGCAAGGGGCAACTGCTCGACGGCGATCCCTCCTTCGTCACCAACGACGCGGCCCTGGTCAAGAACCTCGACCTGAACTACAAGGTCGTCTACGCCGGCAGCGAGGCGGCGCTGATCACCGGGTTCCGGCAGGCGGAGGCCCAGAAGAAGCCGATGATCGGGTACTTCTACGAGCCGCAGTGGTTCCTGTCGGAGGTCAAGCTGGTCAAGGTCGACCTGCCCGGGTACACCGACGGGTGCGACGCCGACGCCGCGAAGGTCGCCTGCGACTACCCGCCGTACGAGCTGGACAAGATAGTGAGCAAGAGGTTCGCGGATGCGGGCGGCCCGGCGTACCAGCTCGTCAAGAACTTCACCTGGACCAACGACGACCAGAACCTCGTGGCGAAGTACATCTCCGAGGACAAGATGTCGCCCGAGGACGCCGCCGAGAAGTGGGTCACCGACAACCCCGGCAAGGTGAAGGCCTGGCTCCCCACAAGCTAATGGAAGCTACCGGGTCGGCTGATCGGGCAGACTCGGTGCCTGGTAGCCGCGAGTGAGTGAGTACTTCCAACCGCTGGACCGATCTTGAGT
>NZ_JBICTU010000062.1:0-19760 GCF_043197795.1 Sphaerisporangium sp. NPDC049003 | reverse complement strand
CGTTTAACCGGGAGCAAACCGCGCCTTTCCAGGCACTTGACTTCCAGCCACCCGAACCCGCTAGGATTCAGACCACCCTGTCTCCAGGGCAACCCCTCTAACTTACCGGATGAGACCGGGTAGTGCAAGTCCCAATCTCAGATCTTCGAAGCTCGTGGGGTATCCGCTTCACCACAGGCACGTGCCCACGCCAGATCGCCGAGGCGAAGGTTTGGGGTTGTGCCGGGCGATGCCGACAACAGAAGATTAGCAGCCTTCGCGGGCACCGGAGCACAGTCGGCATTCACAGGCCCGCGTCACGCCAGTTGGGCCGCCAAGTCCGAGCCATAGACTCGGCGATGTGAGCAGCGACACGCCTCCCGTGGCGAAGAAGGTTCCGGCCGAACGCACTCATCACGGCGACACCGTGATCGACGACTACGCCTGGCTGGCCGACAAGGACAACCCGGACACGGTCTCCTACCTTGAGGCGGAGAACGCCTTCACCCAGGGCGAGACCGAACACCTTGAAGACCTCCGAGAGTCGATCTTCCAGGAGATCAAGGGCCGCACCCTGGAGACCGATCTCTCCGTCCCCACACGTAAGGGCGGCTGGTGGTACTACTCCCGCACCGAGGAGGGCAAGCAGTACGGCATCCAGTGCCGCCTCCTGGCGACGGGTGACACTCCTCCCGAGCTCAAGCCGGGAGTGCCGCTCGAAGGCGAGCGGGTCCTGCTAGACGGCAACGAGCTGGCCGGCGACAGCCCGTTCTTCGCCATCGGCACCTCGTCCATCAGCTCGGACGGCACCACCCTCGCCTACTCCACCGACTTCAGCGGCAACGAGCGCTTCACGCTGCGGTTCAAGTACCTCGAAAGCGGCGAGATCCTGCCCGACGAGATCCCGGGCATCTTCTACGGCGGCGCCTGGTCGGCCGACGGCTCCGCGTTCTTCTACACGACCGTCGACGAGGCGTGGCGCCCGTACCGCGTCTACCGCCACATCATCGGCACGGCCGCCGACGAGGACGTGCTGGTCTACGAGGAGACCGACGAGCGGTTCTGGGTCGGCATCGGGCTCACCCGCAGCGAGCGCTACCTCGTCCTCGGCGCCGGAAGCAAGATCACCAGCGAGGCGCGCATCCTCGACGCCGACTACCCCACCGGGGAGTTCACCGTCGTGCGGCCCCGCCAGACCGGCGTCGAGTACTCCATCGACCACGCGGGCGACCGCTTCCTGGTCCTGCACAACGAGGGCGCCGAGAACTTCGAGCTGGCCACCGCGCCCATCGACGACCCCGCCGCCTGGACGCCGTTGATCCCGCACCGCGAGGACACCCGGCTGCTCGACGTCGAGGCGTTCTCCGATCACGTGGTCGTCCACTTCCGCCGTGACGGCCTCACCGGCATCCGTGTGCTGCCGTCGGACGACGAGCCGTACGAGATCTCGTTCCCCGAGCCCATCCACACCGCCGAGCCCGCGGGCAACCCGGAGTTCCACACCGGCAGGCTGCGGCTGGCGTACGCCTCGATGGTGACGCCGCCCTCGGTGTACGACTACGACCTCAGCAACCGCGAGCTCATCCTGCTGAAGCGTCGGCCGGTGCTCGGCGGGTACGAGCCCGGCGACTACGAGCAGTTCCGCGAGTGGGCGGTCGCCGACGACGGCACGAGGATCCCGATCTCCATCGTCGTGAAGAAGGGCACGGAGCGGCCCGCGCCGACGGTCCTGTACGGCTACGGCAGCTACGAGGCCTCGATCGATCCCTCGTTCTCCGTGGCACGGCTCAGCCTGCTCGACCGTGGCCTGGTCTTCGCGATCGCGCACGTCAGAGGTGGCGGCGAGATGGGCAGGCGGTGGTACGAGGAGGGCAAGCTCACCCGCAAGAAGAACACCTTCAGCGACTTCGTGGCCGCGGCCCGGCATCTGAAGGAGTCGGGGTGGTCGAGCGACATCGTCGCCAGGGGCGGTTCCGCCGGCGGCCTGCTGATGGGCGCGGTGACCAACCTGGCGCCCGAGGCGTTCGCGGGCGTGGTGGCCGAGGTCCCCTTCGTGGACGCGCTCAACACGATCCTCGACCCGTCGCTGCCGCTGACGGTCATCGAGTGGGACGAGTGGGGCGACCCGCTGCACAACGCCGACGTCTACGAGTACATGAAGTCGTACACGCCCTACGAGAACGTCGATGACCGGATATATCCCCCGATCCTCGCGATCACCAGCCTCAACGACACCCGAGTGCTGTACCACGAGCCCGCGAAGTGGATCGCCCGGCTCCGCGCCACCGCAGGCGGTGGGCCCTTCCTCCTGAAGACGGAGATGGGCGCCGGTCACGGGGGCAGGAGCGGCCGGTACGACGCGTGGCGCGAGGAGGCGTTCACCCTGTCGTGGATCCTCGACCGGGTCGGCGCGGGAAAGACCGAAGACACAGGAGAGACGACATGACGTACTCGGCATCCGACGACCGCTACGAGAGGCAGCCTTACAACCGCACCGGCAGGAGCGGGCTCAAGCTGCCCGCAGTGTCGCTCGGGCTGTGGCACAACTTCGGCGACGACAAGCCGATCGACACCCAGAGGGCCACGCTTCGCCGGGCCTTCGACCTGGGCGTGACCCACTTCGACCTCGCCAACAACTACGGCCCGCCGGCCGGTTCCGCCGAGACGAACTTCGGTCAGATCTTCGCCCAGGACTTCCGGCCGTACCGCGACGAGCTGATCATCTCCACCAAGGCCGGGTACGACATGTGGCCCGGCCCGTACGGCGAGTGGGGCTCCCGCAAGTACGTCCTGGCGAGCCTCGACCAGTCGCTGTCGCGCATGGGGCTCGACTACGTCGACATCTTCTACAGCCACCGGCCGGACCCCGAGACCCCGCTCGAAGAGACGATGGGCGCGCTCGACACCGCCGTACGGTCCGGCCGTGCCCTGTACGCGGGCATCTCCAACTACACGCCCGAGCAGACCAGGGAGGCGGCCAGGATCCTGCGGGAGATGGGCACGCCGCTGCTCATCCACCAGCCGCGCTACTCGATGTTCGACCGCTGGGTCGAGGACGGGCTGCTCGACGTCCTTGAGGACGAGGGCGTCGGCTGCATCCCGTTCTCACCGCTGGCGCAGGGCGTGCTGACCGACAGGTACCTCAAGGGCGTACCGGAGGACTCCCGCGCGGCCAAGGAGCGGTTCCTGCGGCCGAGCCAGCTCACCGACGAGGTGCTCCAGCGGGTCCGCTCTCTGAACGAGATCGCCTCCGGCCGTGGCCAGTCGCTCGCGCAGATGGCCCTGGCGTGGGTACTGCGCGACTCGCGGATCACCTCGGTGCTGATCGGCGCCAGCGGCGTCAAGCAGCTTGAGGACAACGTCGCGGCCGTGGACAAGCTCGGCTTCTCGTCCGACGAGCTCGCCGCGATCGAGAAGGAGATCGCGCAGCCGGGCACGCCGATCGTCTAGCCCGTCGCGAGGGCCTAGAGGGCGTTGCGCCGCTGGAGCCAGGCGAAGGACGCCCATCCGGGCAGCACCGGCAGCCAGAAGGTCAGCAGCCGGAACAGCAGCACGGCCGAGGTGGCGACCGTACCCGGGAGTCCCGAGAGCGTCAGGCCGAGCGAGAGGGAGGCCTCGACCGCGCCCAGCCCGCCAGGGGTGGGCGCGGCGGAGCCGATGGCGTTGCCCGCCAGGAACACCACGGCCACGGCGGCGAAGCTCAGCGAGCCGCCGAAGGCGCGCACGCAGGCGTCCAGGCAGACCACGAAGGCGAGCGTCAGCAGGAGCGTGCCGCTGAAGCCTTCGAGGATCTTGCGGGGCGACTGCAGCACGTCGAGCAGCCTTGGGATCACCCCGGAGAACAGCGGGCGGATCCGAGCGGTGATCATGCGCCGGAGTTGCGGCACGGCGAGCACGACCAGCACGAGCACCGCCCCCGAGAGCAGGCCGATGACCAGGCCCCGGGACGGGCTCACCGACGGGGCCGCCTTGGTGCCCGTGGCGTACCCGAACAACAGCAGCAGCAGGATGTGGGATCCCAGCCCGACGAGTTGCGAGGCCCCCACGCTGGCCACGGCGAGCCCGGGTGAGATGCCGCGCTTTTGCAGGTAGCGGGAGTTGATGGCCACGCCGCTGACCGCGGCCGGCGCCACCAGCTTGACGAAGGAGCCCGCGAACTGCGCGAGCACCGTGCGCCCCAGGGGCAGTTTCTCGGGGACGAAGCCCCGGAGCATCAGCGCGGCGGCGACGTAGCTCATGCCGGCCGCGGCGAGCGCGATGCCGCCCCAGCCCCATTTCGCCGACGTGACGACCTCGACGAGGTTGACCCTGCTGAGCTGGGAGAGCAGGAAGTACGCGGCGAGCGCGCTGGCGATGATCGTGACGAGCGTTCGGGGCTGGAACCGTTCCAGCCGTATCTCCTCGACCTCGACCTGCGGGGTGAGGGCGAGGATGTTCTCGCGGAGCGCGGGGAGCAGTTCCTTGTCCCTGCTGACCTCGGCGCGGGTGCCCCTGGTCAGGGCGATGCGCTGCAGGAGCGGCAGCGCGCCCGCGAGCGCCTGCTTGGGGATCACCTTTGACGCGCACATGACCGAGCGCTCGGGGCCGACCCGCAGCGCGATGTAGGTGAGCAGTTGGGCGACGTCCAGGCGCAGCAGCAGGTCGCCCGCCGCGATCTCGCCGCTGCGGGCGTCCATCAGCACCACGTCGCCGCCGGTGCCGATGTGGATGCTGTCCCCGGTGAGACGGCGGTGGGCGAGGCGCTGGGCTTGGAGCAGCTCCACCTGCTTCCAGATCTTGATGAGGAGCTCGTCGTCCAGCTCCTCGTCCGGGACGTCCTCGATCGCCCGGGTCTCCAGGTGCTCGTACGCCAGCAGCGCGGCGTCCGTGCCGATCTCGCTGGTGCCCACCAGGCACGGGGTGTTCACCCCTGCGGCCTGGGCGGCGTACGCCATCAGGGCCTCGCGCTCCAGCTCGGCGCGGAGCGAGCGGATGGCCCGGCGCCGGGTCTCCGAGTTGAGCCGGATCCGCCGCCAGAGCCGGTAGAGGACCCCGGCGACCTGCCGGTCCCTGTCGAGCACGGTGACGTCGTAAAGGCGCTCGTCGGACATCGTCACGGCGTAACGGCGGCTGCCCTGGGCGTCGTCGGGGATGCGACGCGCCTTGGCCGGTACGAACCCCAGGCGGCGGAGCGCGGCGATGACGGTGCCGCCGGGCGGCCGGGTGTTGGGGCTGCCGACGACGTACAGGGTGGCGTACCCGACGGCCAGGCCGACGAGGTAGGTGACGAAGACGCCGAGCGCGGTGGCCTCGGCACCGGTGAACAGGGCGAAGACGTCGAGGGCGATCGCCATCCACATCAGGGCCCGCCAGGTCGGGCGACGGGAGATGCGGACGGCGGTGACGTAGGCGACGACCGAGGTGAGCAGGGTGTTGAGCGGCTCGACCTGGCGTCCCCCGGTGAGCAGCTGGCGCAGGTCGTCCGGTCCGGCCGCGGCGAGCCACTCGCCGAGTACGAACGAGACGAGCATCCCGATGATCGCGGCGATGAGGCCCTCGGCGACGCGCAGCCCGTCGCGGTGGAACACCCGCTCGACGGCGAAGGCGGCCGGGACGGCGAGAACGGCCGTGCCCGCGAGGAAGCTCGCCACCCCGATCAGCAGATCGGGCGCCCGGCTCGTACCGTCGGTGACGTCGGCCTCCAGGCCGTTCAGCGTCTGCTTGGCGACGAGGGCCAGCAGGACGACCGCGGTGAGGGCGAGCAGGCTGGCGAGGAAGCGCAGCGCGTCCGACGGCCGGCGGATGCGCTGGGGCAGCAGCGGCTCGACGACCAGCACGACAGGCTCAGTGAGCTTGGCGGAAGCCCCACCGGGCTCGGAAGGGTCGGTCTCCGCGAGGCCGGCGGAATCCCCGGACGGCTCGGAAAGGTCCTCCGTGTCCGAGAGACCGGGAGAAGTCCCGGAGGGCTCGGAAAGGTCGGTGTCCGAGAGACCGGGAGAAGTCCCGGACGGCTCGGAAAGGTCCTCCGTGTCCGAGCGACCGATAGAAGTCCCGGAGGGTTGGGAAGGGTCCGTGGAGGCGGTGGGGACCGGGGAGCCGCCGTCGGCCGAGGGGGTGGCGACCGAGGCGGGAACCGACCTGGTTTCCGGGCTCTCGGAGGTCATAGGAGGTCCGGCCACGGAGATTTCTCCCCCCGCGGCCTCCTGTGCCTCGTCGCGTTCCCTTATGTCGGTCACCGCCGGCGTCTGCGCACGTCTCGGGTCATATGATCTTTCCCTAAGCTCTGTTCATCAGTGATGGCGCGGAGCCGACCACGCTCGGGCGACCTGTCTCGGCACTCGCCTTCCCCCGGCGCGGGCCTCGAACGTCGCCGGCGAACTGGTGCACCCCGGCCATTCGCTGACACTCTACGGCGCGCTCGCCACACAGGGATCAGATGGACGGGACGTGATCCATGGTGCCGGTACGGGCGGCGGGCGCGCATCGTCCGTAAGTATGGACTGGTGAGTCGCCCCAGGTGGCAGGTGGGTCGTCACCCGCTCGGACACCATCGCACGGTCACGAGGCGCCCATGTAGCGTTGACGCATGACCCGTGCGCTGAAGGTTCTGGGTGCCTGCCCGCTGGACTGCCCGGACACCTGCTCGTGGGTGGTGACGGTCGAGGACGGCGAGGCCGTGGGCCTCCGAGGCAACCGTGATCATCCCTATACCCGTGGCGCCCTGTGCGTGAAGGTCAATCGTTATCTGGAGCACACCAAGGCCGCCGATCGGATCCTTCACCCGATGCGCCGGGTCGGGCCGAAGGGGTCGGGCCGGTTCGAGCGCATCACCTGGGACGAGGCTCTCGACGAGATCGCGAGGCGCCTGACCGCCATCATCGACGAGTTCGGCGGCGAGGCCATCTGGCCGTACCAGGGCACCGGGACGCTGGGCTACATCCAGGGCGAGTCTGGAGATGCCGGGCGGCGCCTGTGGAACGCGCTGGGCGCGTCGAAACACGATCTGAACATCTGCGCCAGGGCCGGCAACACCGGGCTGAGGCACACGAACGGGACGCCGGGCGGCATGGACCCCGAGACGTTCGCCCTGTCGAAGCTGGTCCTGCTCTGGGGCACGAACACCCTGACCAGCGGTCACCATCTGTGGAAGTTCATCCAGGAGGCTCGGGCCGGTGGGGCCCACGTGGTCGCCATCGACCCCATCAGGACCCGTACCGCCGACCAGGCCGACGAGCACCTGGCGATCAGGCCGGGCACCGACGCCGCCCTGGCCCTCGCGCTGATGCACGTGGTGCTCGACGAGGGCGCCGAGGACCGGGACTACCTGGAGAACCACACCACGGGCTGGGAGGACTTCGAGCGAGAAATCCGGAAATATCCCCCGAGGGTGGCGGCGGAGATCACCGGGATCCCCGAGAAGGACATCCGTGCCCTCGGCGTACGCCTGGCGCACACGCGTCCGACCGGGATCCGGGCCACGATGGGCATCCAGCGCCACCAGGGCGGCGGCACGGCCATGCGCGTCATCTCCTGCATCCCCGGCGTGACCGGTGACTGGAAGCACCCCGGGGGAGGCGTCGCGTACTCCACCAGCGGCCACGTCCCCATCCAGGCGGACACCCGGCCCGACCTGCTCGGCAAGCCGGTACGTACGCTGACGATGACCCGGCTCGCCGAAGGCCTTGCGGACACAGCGAAGCCCGTCAAGTGCCTGTGGGTCTACGCCGCCAACCCGATGGGCAGCACGTCCGACCAGAACCGCGTCCGCAGGGGGCTGCTCAGGGACGACCTGTTCACGGTGGTGATGGAGCAGTTCCCCACCGACACGGTGGACTACGCCGACATCGTGCTCCCGGCGACCATGCAGTTCGAGCACACCGACCTGCACCACGGATACGGCCACATGTATCTGGTCTGGAACGAGCCCGCGGTCCCCCCGGCCGGCGAGTGCCTGTCCACGACGGAGACCTTCCGCAGGGTGGCCCGCCGCCTGGGGCTGACCGAGCCCGCCCTCTACGACTCCGACCTGGAGATCGCCGAGCAGCTCCTGTCCGGGGGGCACCCGGCGCTGGACGGCATCACGGTCGAGCGCCTGCGCGAGGAGGGATGGGCCCGGCTCAACTATCCGGCCCCGTTCGTGCCTTTCACCGAGGGGTTCCCCACGGCGTCCGGCAAGCTGGAGTTCGTCCCTGAGAACCAGGGGTACGTCCCGCCCTTCTCGGCGCGCGTGGACGGGCCGTACAAGCTGGCGCTCATCACTCCGGCGGCCCACACGTTCCTCAACACGGTGTTCGGGAACAACCCCGAGCTGGCGCGCCGCGCCGGCGGGCCGAAGATCCTCGTGAACGAGAAGGACGCCGCGGGCCGGGGCCTGAGCGACGGGCAGCGCGTCCGCGTGTTCAACGACAACGGCGAGATGACCGCGGAGCTGGAGATCAGCGACAGGATCGCCCCCGGGGTCGTCGCGACGACCAAGGGCAACTGGCCGAAGTTCAGCGGTGGGGCCAACGTCAACGTCCTGGTCGACGAGCGCGACGCCGACATGGGCAGGGGCCCCGTCTACCACGACAACCTCGTGGAGATCGCGCCCCTGGTGTGATCGCGTCGGAGGTCCGGTGTGGGGCGTCAGAGGCTCAGCTTGAAGCCCACGTGGGAGTCGACGAAGCCGAGCGAGGTGTAGAAGCGGTGGGCGTCGGCGCGGGCCTTGTCGCTGGTGAGCTGCACCATGCGGCAGCCCCGCTCCCGTGCACGGTCGACCGCCCACGCCATCATCGCGCGGCCCAGTCCCCGCCCTCGCATGGAGGCGCCCACCCGTACGGCCTCGATCAGGGCCCGCTCGCCGCCCCTGCGGGACAACCCCGGGATGAACGTGAGCTGCATCGTGCCCACGACCTCGCCGTCCGCTTCGGCCACGACCAGCTCCTGCCGGGGATCGGCGTCGATGGCCTCGAAGGCGGCCAGGTAGACCTCGTCCGACGGGTCGCCCTCCCTCGCCGCGGCGATCGGGTCGTCGGCGAGCATGGCCACGATCAGGGGCACGTCTTCCCGGCGAGCGGGACGAAAGATCACAGACATGCCCAAAGAGTATCGATGCCCTCCTGACGTGGACTCCGATACGCGGAGGCCACGCCGACCCTGTGCTGATCCCGGATGCGGCAACCCGGGGAACAACCAGGGTTGTCCCCCGATGTGCCAACCCCGTGACACAGGGCAATCTGGTGGACATGAACGAACTGACTCGACGCGACGAGATGTCGCTCGCCGGCGCGGCCCTGCGGGGCGCGCCCTGGAAGGCCGCGGCGATCACCGGTGGGGCGAGCGCGGCGATCAGCTATGTCATGGGAGTCGTCCTCCCAGGGCCCGCCGATCTGACTTGGGCGCTCTGCCTGGGCATCAGCATCTTCAGCCTGGTGGCCTCCGTCGGCGCCGTCGGCAAGCCCAACGTGGGAGACCGCGTCACCCGCCAGGCCAGGCTCTGGTCGCTGCGCCACCCGTGGAGGTTCGCCCTCTACCCGGGCGTCCTCGCCGCCGTCGTGATGTATCCCGTCCAGCTCGTCTTCGACCAGGAAGGCGTGTTCGGCGCCGCCTGGGACGCGCTGTGGGGCGGCGCGCTGGTGTACCTGATCGCGGCCATCCTCACCCTGTCCCTCAGGGGAAGGGCCCAGTCGGCCAAGTAGCACCCCCAAGGGCGCAACCGGCCCGGTGACCTTCGCGCGCGACTTCTCCGGGTGTCGCGTCACACTCCGCCTCCCGGGTGACGTTCCCCGGGAGGCGCCGCGTTTTCCGAGGAGCCCTACAAGATCAGCTCGCGGCGTCGCGCTCGGCCTGGCTCCGGCACACGCAGAACTCGTTGCCCTCGGGATCGAGCAGGGTGACCCAGCCCGAGCCATCGGGGTTGCGGTGGTCCTCGTACCGCTTGGCACCGAGCCCGACGAGCCGCTCGACCTCCTCGTCGCGGGTGCCGTCCCCCTGTGCCGTCACGTCGAAGTGGACGCGGTTCTTGGTCGTCCTGCCCTCGGGAACCCGGATGAACAGCAGATGGGGCTCGCTCGGGGCCATGAGCATGACCTCGTCGTCGTCCTTCTCCGTCGCCTCGTGGAAGGGCCAGCCGGTGGCCTCGTGCCACCACTGCGCGAGCTCGTACGGCTGGGCGCAGTCAACGGTCACTGTGTGAATGCCAATCATGCGCACAGCCAAGCGCAACACCGGTAAAACCGTCAAGCCGGTTTCCTAGTGCTCGGCGGCCGGATCTCTCCCGGTCAGCACGCGCGCCAGGCTCACCGCCGACACGATGGCCCATACGCCTTCGAGGAGCAGGAACCCCCAGTTGCGGTCCTCCAGCGCCACCCAGGTGAGCACCGCCGAACCGGCGAGGTTCAGCGCGAGGTAGACCTTGGATTCGGAGTTCACGACCTTCGACTGCGCGAGCAGGAAGGCGGAGAGAATGATGATCGCGCCGGCGATCTGGATGATTTGAGTCATGGTGTGCGCGCGTCGTCTTCGCTGGGCCGGGTACGACGCACTACTCGTCCGGGAGATCCCCGTACGGGGCCTCTGCCCAGGAACCTAGCAAACTTCACTCCTCCGATCCGCTCTTGGTGAGACATCTCACCGCCCTGCCTGGACGACGCGGACAACTTTCTTATGGGAATCCTGAAACGCTTCTGGATATCCGGACATGTGTGGCTGACGACCAGCCCTCCCCGGAAGGCTGAGGGAACAGTCCCCCATCGGAAGGACGGCGGCGTGGGACCTCCAGACCCCCGGCAGCGCTTCGAGGAGATCTACAAGGCCCACTACGCGGACCTCCTCGCCTACCTCCGGCGGCGCACGGACTCGCCCGACGACGCGGCGGACGCGATCTCCGAGACGTTCACGACGGCCTGGCGCCGCGTCGGCGACATCCCCGAGGGGGAGCAGGCCCGGCTCTGGCTGTACGGCGTGGCACGGAACGTCCTCGCCAACCAGCGCCGCGGCGACTCGCGGCGGACCGCCCTCGCCGTACGGCTCCGCGCGGAGCTGGCGGCCTGGGACGAGTCCACTCCGCGCCAGGACACCGGTGTGATCCGGGAGGCGTTCCAGCGGCTCAGCCCCGACGACCGGGAGCTGTTGTCGCTGGTGAGCTGGGAAGGCCTGGACACCGCGGAGATCGCGACCGTTCTGGGCTGCTCACGCGGGGCCGTCCGCCTGCGCCTGCACCGTGCCCGGAAACGCCTCGCCAGGGAACTGGACACCGCCGATCTCGACCTCGCCCGCTACGGCCCGCGCGCCGTCGCACTGTTGAAGGGGCACCCGTGAACACCGACATCGACGGCCTGGTCGCCTCGATCGCCCCCGACCCGGGCCCCGGCATGACCCCAGGCGCACGCGACCTGCTTCAGGAGATCACCGTGGCAACAGCGGTCGAGCCCGTCGCCGTGCCGGTGACCCCGTCCGCGACCGTTTCCCTTCGCCGGTTCCTGGCCGTGGCCGCCGTGGCCGTGCTCACCGTCGCGATCCCTATGGTGTGGGGTGGCGCGTCGGCCGCCTACGCGGTCGCGAGGAATCCCGACGGCACGATCACCGTGACGATCTACGAACTGCAGGATCCGGAAGGATTGCAGGCCGAGCTGATCGCCCAGGGAATCCCCGCCGACGTTACGTATTCACCACCGGGCGAACAGTGCGCGCCGGGCCGTTTCACCAGCGTGGACTGGGCGTACAGCTCACCCGATCCCCGCACGATGACCAGAAGGGAACGCGCCGAGTTCGAGCGACTGGAGCACTGGCGGTCCCGCGACGTCACCCAACCGATCTCCATGAGCAGGTTCAAGATCTCTCCGCGCTTCATCCGGCCGGGGGAGACCTTGGTGATGGAGTTCAGCCTGGGGGGCAAGGGTTCCAGTTACCGGTGGTCTCTCGGAAGCTGGCTGGCCGCGCCGGGGAGCGAGATAGCCCCCTGCACGCTGGTGAGACTTCCCTCCGGGGCGAAGGGCGTGCGGTAACCCCTCTCAGCGCACGGCGCCGGATTCGGCTCCCGCCGGCCTCTTGGTGGTGAAGGCTCTCGCCTGACCCTTACCGCGCCCCCCGCTGCCCGCATCTGATCACACATGGCTGTTGTTTCAGGACCCTCAGTGATGTCGCTCATCGATGATTGGATTCGCCGTGCTCACTCGTGTTCCCCTGTCGCGCACCGCCCTGCCGGCGCGGATACGAGGAGCGGTCGGCGCCCATCGGCTGTTCGTGACGGTCCTGGCTCTCGCGGCGGGGCTGCGGGTGGTGACGATGCTGGGGTTTCGGCCGGCCCAGTTGTACTGGTACGACTCGTTCACCTATCTCGACGTGGCAGCGCACTTACGGCCGTCCCTCGGGTTCCATCCGAGCGGTTATCCCCTGCTGCTGTGGCTGCTGCGGCCGTTCCACAGCGTCGCCGTGGTGGTGGGGGTGCAGCACGCCATGGGACTCGGCATCGGGGTGATGAGCTACGCGGTGCTGCGCCGCCGGTCGCTGCCCGCCTGGGGCGCGTCGCTCGCGGCGGTGCCCATCCTGTTCGACGCGTCGTTCCTCCGGCTGGAGACCGGTGTCCTGTCCGACACGATGTTCATCTTCCTCGTCGCCGCCGCGCTCACGGTCCTGCTCTGGTCGCCCCGGCCGTCGGCCACGGCCTGCGCCGCCGCCGGCGTACTGCTGGCGCTCGCCACGCTCACCCGTACGATCGCGCTTCCCCTTCTCGTGCTCGTGGTGCTCTACCTGGCCGTACGGCGCGCCGGCCCGCGCGGGCCGGCGGCCGTCGCCATCGCGGCAGCTCTGCCGCTCGTCGCGTACGCCGGCTGGAACGCCCAGGTCAACGGGAAGTTCGCCCTGACCGGCGGGGAAGGGGCCGTGCTGTGGGCGCGGACGATGACGTTCGCCGACTGCGCCGTGATCAGACCGCCGCGCGCGGAGGCCGCGCTCTGCCCGAACGAGGCGCACCAGGACGCGGCGTCGGAGTACGTCTGGGACCCGGACGCCTCGCTCAACCGGCTGCCCGGTGGCCGTGAAGGCAACAACGACCTGGCCCGCTCCTTCGCGCTGCGCGCCATCGTGGCCCAGCCGCTCGATTACCTGGCCGAAGTGGCCCGCGACACCACGCTGACCTTCGCCTGGACGCCCGTACGGCATCCGGAGAGGACGACGCCCGCCTTCGGCTTCGCGCGGGGACAGTGGGGGCTGCCGGACTACCCCCTCGTCCAGAAGGTGCGCCAGGAGTACGACCCGAGCGTGCGCGGTCTGCGCTCCGTGGATCCCTACGCGGGCTTCCTCATCGCCTACCAGTACCCGGCGTACCTGCGCGGCCCGGTGATCGCGGCGATCCTGCTGCTCGGCGGGCTCGGCGCGGTGGTCGGGCGGCGCTCGGCGGCGCTGCCCTGGGGCGTGGCGATGGTCCTGCTGGTGGGCCCGGTGGCCGTGCTCGACTTCGACCACCGGTACGTCCTTCCGGTGATCCCCGTGGCCTGCCTGGCGGGCGCTCTGGGGGCGGCGGATCTGGCCGCCGCCGTACGCCGGCTCCGGAGCCGATCGCCTGCGTAGCCGGGAGCTTACGTACCGGTTGTTTAGTGGTGAATGCCACGTTGACACCGTTTTTTAGGGGTTACTCACGGGTAGCATAGGAGGGTAAGGTTACTGACGAGTACGTTATGAAGCCGCGTGCCTGGTTCGAGGAGACGCACAACCATGGGCCACTACAAGAGCAACGTCCGCGACCTGGAGTTCAACCTCTTCGAGGTGTTCGGCCGCAGCGAGATCCTGGGAACCGGACGGTTCGCCGATGTGGACGAGGACACCGTGCGAAGTGTCCTTGACGAGGTCAACCGCCTCGCCACCGGCGTGCTCGCCGACTCCTTCGAAGAGGGCGATCGGACCCCGCCGGTCTTCGACCCCGCCACCAGCACGGTGACGATGCCGCCCAGGTTCAAGAAGTCCTTCGAGACCTTCCGGGACGCGGGCTGGACCAACCTCGACCTTCCGGAGGAGCTTGGCGGCCCCGGCCTGCCGCGCAGCGTGACCTGGGCGGCGGCCGAGATGATCCTCGGCTCCAACCCCGCCATCTGGATGTACGCGAGCGGCCCCGCCTTCTCTCACGTGCTGCACGTCATCGGCACCGAGGAGCAGAAGCGGTTCGCCGAGCACGCCATCGAGCGGCAGTGGGGCGCCACGATGGTCCTCACCGAGCCGGACGCCGGCTCGGACGTCGGCGCCGGCCGGACGAAGGCCGTCGAGCAGCCCGACGGCACCTGGCACATCGAGGGCGTCAAGCGCTTCATCACCAGCGCCGAGCACGACATGGCCGACAACATCTTCCACCTGGTGCTCGCCCGCCCCGAGGGCGCGGGTCCCGGCACCAAGGGCCTGTCGATGTTCCTCGTGCCGAAGTACGACGTGGACCTCGAGACCGGTGAGCTCGGCGAGCGCAACGGCGTCTACGTGACCAACGTCGAGCACAAGATGGGCCTCAAGGCCTCCACGACCTGCGAGCTCACCTTCGGCGAGAAGCACCCCGCCGTGGGCACGCTCATCGGCGGAGTACACGAGGGCATCAGGCAGATGTTCATGATCATCGAGCACGCCCGCATGATGGTCGGCACCAAGGCGATCGCCACCCTGTCCACCGGCTACCTCAACGCTCTGGCGTACGCCAAGGAGCGCAAGCAGGGCGCGGACCTCACCCAGATGGCCGACAAGGCCGCCCCGCGCGTGACCATCACCCACCACCCGGACGTACGCCGCGAGCTCATGCTCCAGAAGGCGTACGCCGAGGGCATGCGCGCGCTGGTCCTCCACACGGCGACCTTCCAGGACACGGCGCAGATCGCCGAGTTCGAGGGCACCAGGGACACGGCCGCGGAGGCGATGAACGACCTGCTGCTCCCGCTGGTCAAGGGCGTCGGCTCCGAGCGGTCGTACGAGATGCTGGCCCGCTCGCTGCAGACGCTGGGCGGTTCCGGCTACCTCCAGGACTACCCGATCGAGCAGTACATCCGGGACGCCAAGATCGACTCGCTCTACGAGGGCACCACGGCGATCCAGGGCCAGGACCTGTTCTTCCGCAAGGTCCTGCGCAACCAGGGCGCCGCGCTCGGTGCCCTGCTCGCCGACGTCAAGGCCTTCGCCGCCTCCGAGGCCGGCAACGGCAGGCTCAAGGAGGAGCGCAAGCTGCTCGACGGGGCCGCCGACGACATCAAGGCGATGGCCGACACCATGGCCGGCTGGGCGATCGGGTCCCTGGAGAACCCGAAAGAGGTCTACAAGGTCGGCCTCAACACCACCAGGTTCCTGCTGAGCCTGGGCGACCTCGTGATCGGCTGGCTGCTCCTCCGCCAGGCCGAGGTGGCGCTCAAGGCCCTCGGCGACTCGGACCGCGACAAGGCGTTCTACACGGGCAAGGTGGCCGCGGCCTCCTTCTTCACGCAGACCGTCCTGCCGCGCCTCTCCGCCGAGCGCCACACCCTCGCCGCCACCGACCAGACCCTGATGGACCTCCCCGAGGACGCTTTCTGATCCACGGCTCACTCTGGCGGTACGTCGCTCCCGCGCGCTCGCCGGATAAATCGGTAGTGTGAGCGCTCGCGGCTGGGTATTACCCTGCCGCGAGACGCTCTTTACCTGAACATCGAGCCCGGAGGTCTACATGGGGGTAGGGGTCAGCATCTTCTTCCTGACCATCGGGGCGATCTTGAAGTTCGCGATCGAGCCCGACGTTCTCGGCGACAGCGTGCACATCGACGTCATCGGTGTGATCTTCATGATCGTCGGCGCCGTCGGGCTGCTGCTGAGCTTCTTCCTGATGTCCAGACGCGGCCAGACCTCCGACACCGAGCTCCAGCACCGCGAGAACCCGCCAAGCGTCTGAGCCGCCCACGGCGCACAGCCCATCACCGCTCACCGCGCGCGGCCCATCACCGCTCACCACATCACCGCTCGCGGCCTCTCCGGCCGCGTCGCGGTCCGGTCGCGTCGTGATCGCCGCCGGCTGCTAGATCACGTACTGCGCAGCGGCCCGGTCGGCGAGGATCGGCCTGATGGTGTCCGCTATCAGGGCACGGTGCACGGGGTGGTCGCGATAGGCGACGTAGTCCTCCTCGGAGTCGAAGTCGGCCACGACCGCGAACTCGTAGTTGCCAGGACTGATGCCCGCATCGCCGCCGATCTCATAGCGACGGATCTCAGGGATCACCCCCGGCAGTTCCCTGAGGCCTGCCTCCACGGTGGCCTTCTGCTCCTCCGTGGCCCCAGCGACCCAGGTGAACAGCACAACATGCCGGAACATGATCTCTCCTTAACTCGCCCGAGCCGCCAGCGTACGGCCCAGCCCATGACACCGGATCAGTGCCCCTCCGAACCGCCACGACGTCAGCGTTCGGGGCGGTCGCCGTCTCGCGGAGGGCGGTGCGCCCTGGGGTAGGCGGTCACGGTGGTGTCGGTGTCGGCCGGGTCGGGTGGGCGGTGGGACAGGGGCTGGGTCCTGTCGGGGTCCACGCGGGCCCGGCGCCTGGCCAGGGGGACGGTCCGATTGTGTTCCTCGTGCCGCGCGGGAACGCCTCGCTGGAGCTCCGGCGGCGGTGGGGTGCCCACGGTCTGGGGGACGCCCATGGACTGGAGGACGCTGAGGGCCGTGGGGACTCCCACGGTCTGGTGGGCGCTGTCGGTCCGGCGGGCGCCGTCCATCGCGCGGACGCCGTGGGGCTGGCGGGCATGGTCGGTCGCGTGAGGGATGTCGAGCTGGTTGGCGTCGTCTGGCTGACGGGCGTTGTTGGCCTGGTGTGCGTTCTCGGTCTGCTGAGCTTTGTCGGGCTGCTGGGTTTTGTCGGTCTGGGCGGCTACCAGGGAGGCGTAGCGGCCTCCCAAGGCGAGCAGTTCGTCGTGGGTGCCGCGTTCGACGATGTGGCCTCCGTCGACCACCAGGATCAGATCCGCGTCGCGGATCGTGCTCAGCCGGTGGGCGATGACGATCCTGGTCTGGGTGAGCTGCGCGAGGTGACCCTCGATGGCCGCCTCGCTCTCGCTGTCGAGGTTGCTGGTGGCCTCGTCGAGCAGGAGGATCTTCGGCCGGGAGAGCAGCGCGCGGGCGAGCGCCAGCCGCTGCTTCTGGCCACCCGAGAGGCCGGCGCCCTCGGTGAGCATGGTCTCGTACCCCATGGCCATCTGCCTGATCTCGTCGTCGAGACGCGCGATCCGGGCCGCCTCGGTGATCCGGCCGAGCGACGCCATCGGGTCGTTGAGGGCGATGTTCTCCCTGATGGTGCCGGTGAAGAGTGACGGGTCCTGGGTGACCACCCCGAACTGGCGCCGCAGTGTGCGGAGGTTCAGCTCGTTCACCGGCACCCCGTCGAACCGGATCTCGCCGGTGGTGGGGGTGTGCAGGGCCAGCAGCAACCGGGCCAGCGTGCTCTTGCCCGACCCCGAAGATCCGACCAGTGCCACCTTCTGACCGGGCGCGATCTTCAGCGAGATGTCCTGGAGCGTCCAGGGTGCCCTCGGGTCGTACCGGAAGCCGACGTTTCGCAGCTCCACCGCGCCGCGAAGGCGCAGGACCTCGATACCCTCGGCCGGTTCCGGCTCGGAGGAGAGGATGTCGGAGAGCCGGTCGAAGTGGGCGCCGGCCTGCTGGAGGCTCTGCAGGCTGGACATCAGCGACGACAGCGGGGTGAGCGCCGCGACCGCGATGGCGTTCAGCGCGAGCAGCGCGCCGAGGGTGAGGTCCCCGTCGAGCACCCGCCAGGCTCCGATCCACAGCAGGCCGAGGGGCGCCAGGATCCGGATGGCGCCGAGGGTCGCCTCCAGCAGGCCCTGCGTGATCCCACCCCGTACGTCCGCGTTGAGCTGGGTGGTGAAGTTCCTGGACCACTGCTCCACCGCGTGGTCCTCGGCCCCGGACGCCTTCAGGGTCTCGATGCCGCCGATGGCCTGGATCAGGTGGGTCTGCGTCGCGGAGAACGCGGTCAGCTCCTGCTGGGCGAGGTAGTTGACCCGGCGGGTGGTCGCCAGCAGCAGGATGATCTGCAGGAGGGCGATGCCGACCAGGCACGCGCCGAACAGCGGATCCCGTACGAAGACCAGGATCAGGTAGCCGATGGCGAGCGGCCCGTCGAGGAGGGCGGAGAGGATCTGCCCGGTGAGCATGTCCCTGAGCACCGCGACGCTACTCGCCCTGGTGACCAGGTCTCCCGTGCCTCGCAGCGCGAAATAGCGATAGGGCAGAGCGACCAGATGGGAGACCACGCCCCGGGTCAGCTCGGCGTCGGCGCTCGCCCTCACCGACACCAGGAGCACCGACCGCAGGGCCCCGACCACGAACTGCGTCAGCGTGGCCAGCAGCAACCCACCGCCGAGCAGGCTGAGGAACGTGTCGGCTCCCATGGGAAGCACCTGGTCCACCAGCACCTGAGAGAACAGCGGCAGCGCCAGCCCGAGCACCTGCAGCAGGAGAGAGGCGAACACGACCTGTGCCAGGAGGCCCCGCCGGCGCATGACGAGGGTCTTGAGGAACTGACGCCGCCAGGTGCTCGCCGCGCTGGAACTGCCCCGGTGGAACATCGGGCCCGGTTCGAACGCCATCAGGACACCGGTGAAGCCGTTGTTGAACTCCTCGGCCGTGAGCCTGCGCCGCCCGGGTCCGGGGTCGATGATGTCCACCCGCTCGGGCGTCCAGCGTTCGACCACCACGAAGTGGTTGAACTCCCAGTGCACGATGGCGGGCATGGGGATCCGGGCGAGGTCCTCGGGTTCGAGGGAGAACGCCTTGGCCGTGAGCCCCGACTCGCGGGCGCCCGACACGATGGCCAGAGCGCTGAGCCCGTCCCTGCCGATCTGGAGCCGGTCGGTGATCTCGTGGAGCGAGACGCGGCGCCCGTGGTATGACAGCACCATGGCCAGGCACGCCGCCCCGCACTCGGTGATCGAGTTCTGCAGGACGACCGGCACGCGCCTTCTCATCACGCCGATCACGAGTGGCCTCCCAGCAGGAGGGTTCCGGCCGTGACGGTTCCGCTGGTGATCACGGCCTCGCCGGTCCGGCCGACGAGTCTGCGGGCCTCGGTGCCGAACGCGATGCAGGACAGCACGGCCAGGCGGGCGGGCCCCTTCGCCGTGCCGAATCGCTTCTTGAGCTCGTCCACGCCGATGACGGGGCCGCCCGGGTCGGCGACGCGACAGTCAAGCGGCCTCGCTTCGCCCGCCAGCCGTACCGTCGTCTCGTCATGCACGCGAGGCAGGGCATGGTCCTGCGGCACCTGGGCCGTCACGTCGAAGCGCGGCGTGGGGTCGGCCTTGTACCGGGTGACCGTCACCTGGACGGTCACGAGGTTGGGCACCTGTATGAGTGTGAGGCCCGCCACGGCGACGCAGAGCAGTGCTACCAACGCCCAGAGCAGTACGAACCACGCCCTGCGGATGATCAGGGGTTTGCTCGTCCGCGTCGACGGATCGCTGTACCGGCGCAGCGCCTCCTCGCGGAAGATCGGGCGGTTCACCTGGCGCCCCGGCCGCTCAGTATGGGAATCATGTCTCAATCGCCTCGCTCGCCGGATCCGTCGCGGGATCGCCTGCCGAGGACGAAGCTAGGCGCGTCTACTTGGAACCCACTTGCCGCTTGATGTGAGTGCCCTTGGTACGGCCTCTGACCTGCGTGGACTGGGCGGGGAAGCGGCCTCACATGGTGGTGGGGGGGGGGGGGGGCCGCCCCCCCCCCCCCCCGCGGGGGCCCCCCCCCCCCCCCCACCAAAAAAAAACCCCCGGCGCCGCCCCGCGCGCCATCGCCCCCCGGGCGGGGGGCTAGCCCCCCCCCA
>NZ_JBICTU010000061.1:0-19810 GCF_043197795.1 Sphaerisporangium sp. NPDC049003 | reverse complement strand
AAGCTACGAGGCCGGACTCCACCTCCGAGGCTCGATCATGTGGCTGAAGCTCCTCACCTCAACCACATGATCCGAACTCCAAACAGCTCCTAGCGAGCTCCAAGATCCTGAACGCTCTGAACGAGTGATCCGAGCGGTTGCGGAATGGCCTCGGGTTACCTCGGGGCCATTCGCATATTTGGGCTGACCTGGCAAAACGGCTTCAAGATCGTTGCACACATATTGCACGGGTGCTGACATACGACTGCCTACAGTTGCATGTTGCTGCTCTCGCCCGTCTCTGTTCTGTCACCTACTCCTGTCCATAGGTGCAGGTCAGGCGGCGAATCACAAGGTCAACCAGGTGCCCCCGGCAGGATTCGAACCTGCGGCACCCGCTTTAGGAGAGCGGTGCTCTATCCCCTGAGCTACGGAGGCGGGGCTGGTGTAAGCGTACCGAAAGGCGAGCACCATGTGTGCAGAGGCGTGGCTTGGCTTTGCGACTCGTATCCCATGTGTGCGCTGAGCTGGGGTAAAAGGCTGACATGCCAGCAACGTACGGTAGCGCTGTGTGACTACTGTCACGCAGCGTGAGCGGAGAGCGACGAAAGCAGGTTGAGAGGCGCCGGGGTGTCCGGCCGGGTGTGCTCCTGGCGGCGATGCTGGCGCCTGCGGTCCTCGCGGCAGGGCTCCTTGTGGCTGAGCTCACTGGATATGAGGAGCATGTGCGAGGCCGGCCGCAAGATGCGGTGAAGATGAAGGTCGCGTCGGGGTGGCAAGGGGTGCCCAGCATGGTCTTCGTGACCCCTGTGCCCGCTCCGCCGCATGCGGACTTTGGGTACCAGGGTGTGGTTCCGACTCCGTTGATCCCCGTGGACGAGAAGGTGCTGGACGTCTCGCGGATGAGGGCCGGTGGGTGGGAGCCGGTGGATCCACACCTGAAGGCTGGACATGGGGAATCGGCGGGACGCTATCCACAGGCTGATCGTGATGGATGGCTGGGTCGCGTGTTGCGGGCTGAAAAGCCGGACACAGCGGCGATATGGCCTGGGGTGAGGCGCGATCGTCCAGGGCGGCACGTATGGGCTGCCCCTCGTGAAGAACGCGCGACGACGATGTCGTCGGGGGAACACGGGCGGGCGGCGCGGCCGGATGACCGGGTGCCCTTGGTTCCGCAGGAAGATCACAAAGGCGCCGTACGGCCGGAGGAGCGCGGGCAGGTGGTGTCGTCCGAGGACCGCACTCCAGCCGCGCATCCGAGTGAGAACGCGCAAGCCTTGAATTCGGAGGACCGTGCCCAGGGCGAACGCCCGGAGGAGCCTGCCCAGGGCTCGCGCCCGGAGGAACACCCACAAACTGCTCGGTCGGCGGGACGCGGGCGAGCGGTGCAGTCGACGGAGGGCTCATGTGCTGCCGTCGCGGCACAATGTGCGGAGGTAGTGGAGTCGACAGAGGGCTTACAAGCTGCGGATTCCGCAGAACGTACGCAGCCGGCGCCGTCGAGGGAGGGTGTACGAACCGCGGACCCGGCGGAACGTACGGAGATCGAGCTGACGGTCGGGCGTTCTGGAGCGGTGTGGTCCGGTGGGTGGGGTGTGCCGGAGGTGGGTGTTCCCGGCATGTCGGTGCGGCAGGCATCGGGACTTTCGGCGGTGCGTCCCGCCAGGTCCGGGGTGCCGGCAGTGGGGGTTTCGGCGGTGCTTGCGGCTGGGTTCGGGATGCGGGGGTTGGGGGCTTCTTCGGTGGGTTCCGCTAGGTCGTGGATGCCCGTAGAGGGAGTTTCGGCGATGGCGATGGCTGGGGTTGGGGTGCCGGAGGGCGTGTGGCGAGCGGGGTGTTTTCCCGCGTGGCGCGGCAACTGGCTGTGGCAACTGTGCCAACCGTGCGATAGCGAGAAGGTATAAATGCCATGATCCGTACATAACGGCTCTCGCGACTCGGGTCCGACTACACCGGTTGCTGTAGTAACGTGCGTGCCGGGCTCAGGTCACAATTTCGCAAACGGAGGGGTCCGTAACGTGCCATCTCCCCGATCGGCGGGCTTGATCGCCGTCCTCATGGTGATGGTTTCCATGATCACCATGACGTCGTCGGGCTCGGCGCAGGCGCGGTCGGTCACCCAAGAGGCTGCAACCCGGGAGCTCGATCCGGGCAACCTTAATCAATTGCGGCGGGACGCCGAGAAGTCGTCCCAGGCCCTGGCGGATGCCACGAAGGCATTGGAACAGCGGCAGGCGACGCTGGCGAAGGCCGACAAGGAGCTCAAGGGCAAGCTGGAGCAGCTGCGCACTGCCACTCTGGAGATGTCCAAGGTGCGCAGGCCGCTGGCGGACCTGGTGCAGTCTCTGTACCAGGAGCCTTCGGGTGGCGACATGGCGCCCTTCTTCACCGGTGAGAAGGACGCGGGCAGCCTTCGTGCTCTGAGTGACATGACCTACATCGTGTCGGGTCGTGACAAGGTTCTGGCCGACGCGGGGCGGCTCTACCAGGAGCAGCAGAGGCTGGCTAGTGAGGCGCAGGATCTTCGGGCGACGAAGCTGCTGGTGGAGGCCCAGCTCAGCCTTGAGATCGACACGCTGAGGAAGCGGTCGGCGACCGTCGTGAAGTCCCTGTCCCAGGCTTTGACCAAGCTCGGGGTGCGCGTCAACCAGGGCGGCCGTACGGGCGCGGCGTGCGACCCCACCCAGGTGAGCGCCGCCGCGCAGTACCCCAACGGGCTCCTCCCCAAGAGCGCCCTGTGCCCGCTGCAGCAACCGGGCCGCGAGTTGCGAGCGGACGCGGCGATCGCCTTCGTCGCGCTCAACGAGGCGTACAGGAAACAGTTCGGCAGGCCGATGTGCGTGACCGACAGTTACCGCAACCTCAGTGAGCAGCAGGCCGTCTTCTACCGCAGGCCGGGCTTCGCCGCCGTACCCGGACGAAGCAACCACGGGCTCGGGCTCGCGGTGGACCTGTGTGGTGGCGTCGACGTCTTCCGCTCGGTGCAGTTCAACTGGCTTGAGGCCAACAGCAAGAAGTTCGGGTGGATGCACCCCGATTGGGCCTATCACAGCCCGTTCGAGCCGTGGCACTGGGAGTACGACCCGAAGCTCGGCTCTCTGCTGTAGACGGGATATCTGTGCTGCCTAGAGTGCCCGGTCCTTGAAAGGTGTCTTCGCCTGGCGGTTTCCAGGGGGTGGGGCGAATGCGGCTGGTCGCTTGGTCATCGGGGGTGGCCGTGGATGGTGATCGACAGGCGTGAGCCCGTACCGGCCTGGGCGAGGCGGGCGGCCTGCTCCGGTGTGGTGGCCAGGACGACGAGAGCGCCGCTTTCCGTCATGGAGTCCTCCGCGCCCGCCGAGCGTGGCAAGGCCATGACGGTGACCGCCTGAGCCACTGTGGCCGTGCGCGGATCGAGGGCGGCGTCGTCCCATTGGGCCGCGGCCGCGATCACGTCGATGACATCGCCCACGCGAAGCAGGCGTGCCGAACCGGCGTCGGTGATGCGTACGGGCGTGGCAAGCATGCCGGGGCCGTAGGCGTCGATCAGGGAGGGGCCGAGCAGGCGTACGTCGGTGAGAGGCTCGCCGCGCCGGGCCGGAGCGGCCAGGACGCGTCCGGCGACGGGCGCTCCGGGGCGGAGCGCGCCGTCGGGCACCGCTGCGTCAGGGATGAGTGCCACGGTCAGGTCTGAGGCTGACAGCGTGCCTGCCCTGAGGTCCCGGGCGGCGGCCAGGACCTCGGTGGACGGAGCCGGACGCATGGCCAGGCCGACACTCGCCGTGGCCATCGCCGCGAGGACGACGGCCACGAGCCGGCGCCGGCGGTTGAGTACCCGAACTGCACGGAGTGCGGCCCGCATGGGTGTCTCCTGCGGCTGAAGGTGAGGTTCGTGGGTCGAGTGGGGGGATCAGGGGAGTTCGAAGGGGAGCTTGATGCCGTTCAGTGCGTCGCCGCAGGGGCAGGCGCGTTCTGTCGGCAGCTCGGCGGCCACCGAGCCGACGAGTGCGCGCATGCGCTCGCTGTTGGCCGCGAAGAACTCGAAGACCTCGTCCTGGGTGACGCCCTCACCCGTCTCGACTCCGGCGTCGTGATCGGTGACCAGGGCCAGCGTGGTGTAGCACAGGGCCAGCTCGCGGGCGAGAACGGCCTCCGGATAGCCGGTCATGCCGACGATCGACCAGCCGTTGGAGGCGAACCAGCGGGACTCCGCCCTGGTGGAGAAGCGGGGACCCTCGATGACGACGAGAGTGCCCCCGTCGACGGCATTCCAGCCTTCGGCTTCGGCCCTTGAATAGGACAGGGCCCTGCCGACGGGGCAGTAGGGATCGGCGAAGGGGACGTGGACCGCGCCGCTCGTGTCGTAATAGGTCTGCACCCGGCCCGACGTGCGATCGACGAGCTGGTCAGGGATCACAAGGGTGCCCGGACCGTACTGAAGGCGGAGGGATCCGACGGCGCTCGGCGCCAGCACCTGGCGCACGCCGAGGGAGCGAAGAGCCCAGAGGTTCGCCCGGTAGGGAATGCGATGGGGAGCAAACCGGTGATCGCGGCCGTGGCGGGGCACGAACGCGACCGCGCGCGAGCCGATGTGGCCGACAGTGATGGTGTCGCTCGGCGGCCCGTACGGCGTGGCGACGTCGATCTCTTCGGCATCATCAAGGAGGGAGTAGAACCCTGAACCGCCGATGACCCCGATTTCCGCTCTCATGACCATGGCGCAGACACTAGCGCCCCGGCCCCGCGCGGAAGAGACCGGAGTCGAGACCTGTGGATAACCCTAGGGCGAAATGACGGGTGGCACGGAGATCGTGGCACGTTGTGATGGGTGATTCCCGCCGCTGATACACAGCGTCGGCGGGCGCATCGCTGCCAGGTCCGAAGACCCGAGGTCCGAGGGGGCTCAAGAAAGGTTGTACGGCCTGCGGGGGAGCCGTACAACCCGGGCGTCGTCAGGCGGCCGAGCTGCTCGCGGACGCCGAAGAACTCGCCGAGGCGGGCTCCTTCTTGGTCGTGGTGGTGCTTCCGGAGTCGGAGCCGCCGGAGTCCCCGGAGCCGCTGGAACCGGAGGAAGCCGAGGAACCAGAAGAAGCGGGGGAACCGCTGGACGACGAGACCCCGGAGGTGGTGGACGAGCGGTTGTCCGTCCGATAGAAGCCGGAGCCCTTGAAGACGATGCCGACGGCCGAGAACACCTTGCGCAGCTGGCCCTCGCAGCTTGGGCATGTGGTCAGCGCGTCGTCGGAGAATCTCTGGACGACTTCGAGCCCTTCACCGCAAGCGGTACAGGCGTACTGGTAGGTGGGCACGCACTCCTCCTCGTATGACTCAAGCCGAGTATGACTCACGCAGACTGGCACTCTACCGATGCGACTGCTAATGGTACGCAGCCGATTAGGCTGAACGCCACCCAGGCAGGTTCTAATCCCCGTCACAGGCTCTGTGGGGTACCCCGTAAGAGGCCCCACCGCAGTGACCGTGCGAGCCATGCGGTGACTGTGCGAGCGGCCTGCGTAAAGAGGCGACGGCCCTGCGTGAGGTGGCCCGTGCGTGAGGTGGCCCGTGCGTGAGGTGGCCCTGCGGGAGGGCCGTGAGGTGGCTTGTGCGTGGTGAGGGGCTGTCACTCGCCGCGTTCGCCGTACCAGCCGGCGAGTTTGCCGCGGCGGCTCACCGCTCGAAGGCGGCGTTCGACGGTCTGCCTGTACGCGGCCGTGGTGACGACCAGGAGCTGATCCTCGGCCCGCAGGCGTGTGGAGCCCTCGGGGACGAATGAGCGGCCCTCGCGTACGACCATGGTGACGGCCGCGTCCGAGGGCAGGCGAAGCTCGAAGATCTCGACTCCGTGGAGCCCCGAGCCCGGTGGGATGGTGATCTGCAGGAGGTCGGCGTTGAGCTCTTCCAGCGGGGCCGCCTCCACCCCGAGGTCGCGGGCCTCGTCGAGCGCGTTCACCCGCAGGATCCGCGCGAGGTACGGCAGCGTCGGCCCCTGCACCATCGTGAAGACGATCACGATGACGAAGACCTCGTTGAACACCCCCTTGGCGCCGATGAGCCCGGTCGCCCACGGGATGGTGGCGAGCACGATGGGCACCGCCCCTCGTAGTCCCGCCCACGACAGGAACGCCTGTTCGCGCCAGGAGAGCCCGTCGAGGCGCCCCAGCCGTACGATCAGGGCCGAGAGCACGACGGACAGGGGCCGTGCGACCAGGAGCAGAGCGAGGCCGGCGATCAGGCCGGGCACGACGGCGGCGGGCAACTCGTGAGGGCTGGCGAGGATGCCCAGCATGACGAACAGGCCGATCTGAGCCAGCCACGCGGCCCCCTCGGCGAAGCCCCGGGTCGCCGCCCGGTGCGGCAGCCGCGTGTTGCCGAGGACCAGAGTGGCCAGGTACACCGCGAGGAAGCCGCTGCCGTGCAGGAGCGCCGCGCCGCTGTAGGCGACGAACGCGAGGGCGAGCACGGCGATGGGGTAGAGGCCGGACGACGGCAGCGCCACCCGCCGCAGGGCGTATCCGCCGAGAGGGCCGACCCCGAGGCCGACCGCGCATCCGACCGCCAGCTCGAACAGGGCGTCGAAGACGACGTGCCCCACGCTCGGCAGCGGAGTGTTCACCTGGCTGAGCATGGCGACGACGATCACCGTGGGCGCGTCGTTGAAGCCGGACTCGGCCTCCAGGATGCCGGACAGGCGCTGGGGAAGGCGAAGACGGCGCAGTACGGAGAACACCGCGGCCGCGTCGGTTGAGGCGAGGATGGCCCCGAGCAGCAGGGCCGTACGCCAGTCCATGTTCAGCAGCCAGTGGACGGCGGACGCGAGGGCGACGATGCTCACGGCCACGCCCACCGTGGCGAGCACCAGAGCGCTAGGTACGGCCCGGCGGACGTGCTGCCAGTTCGTGGTGAGGCCGCCCTCGGCGAGGATCACGGCGAGGGCCGCGAGGCCGATCTGCTGCGCGAGCTGCGCGTTCTCGAACTGGATGCCCAGCCCCGCCTCGCCGACCAGCAGGCCGAGCCCGAGATAGATCAGCAGGCTCGGCAGCCCCGTGCGGTGGGCCACCCGCACCGAGGCGATGGCGGCGATGACGACGACGGACGCGAGGAGCAGCCAGATATTCAGGTTCACCGGCCCCCCATCTCGTGTTTTCCGTCCATTGTGTCGTATTCGTATGCGCCTCTACCACGATGAACTGCTATGAGCTACCGTCACACGCGACACAAGAGGCGCTATATCGACGGGTATCAGGTGACGGCAGTGACCGACGAGACTTCCCCGGTTCTGGAGAACACGAGGAAGGATGAATCCGCCGGTGACGAGGAGGCCGTCCCGGCGAAGGCGCCCAAGAAGCGGCGCCTGGTGCGCCGGCTGCTGATCGTCACGGGGCTCATCTTCGCCATGGTCTTCGCGGCGGGGTTCGCGCTGGTGATGGAGCGTCAGATCACGCTGAACGGCAACATCCAGCGCATCCCTGGGGCGTTCCCCGAGGACGCGGGGCGGCCTGCCAAGGCCGTCGGAGACGCGCAGAACTGGCTGCTCATCGGGTCGGACAAGCGGCCGGGCGAGTCGGGCAACCAGCGGGCCGACACGATCATGATCGTCCACGTCCCGGCCGCCCGGGATCGGCTCACCCTCATCGGCATCCCCCGCGACTCTTATGTCCGTATCCCCGGGCACGGAAACAACAAGATCAACGCAGCGTACGCCTTCGGTGGCCCCAAGCTGCTGATCAAGACGGTCGAGGACCTGACCAAGATACGTATCGACCACTTCGCGGCGCTCGACTTCCAGGGGTTCGTCGCCATGACCGAGGTGATCGGCGGCGTCGACGTCTACGTGTCCCGCAAGGTGTACGACCCGATGAACAAGATCACGTGGCCGCAGGGCGAGGTGCACCTGCAGGGCGAGAAGGCGCTTCTGTTCGTCCGGCAGCGGTACAACCTGCCGGGGGGCGACTTCGACCGCATCAAGCGGCAGCAGGCGTTCATCGGCGCGATGGGACACAAGATCATCAGTAAGGAGCTGCTGACCGATCCGTTCAAGCTGAACGCCTTCCTGGAGGCGCTCACGCAGGCGGTCAGCGTCGACTCGGGCGTGACCCTGAGCACGCTGCGCGGTCTCGCGCTGGAGCTGAGAGACATCCGGCCGGACACCGTGGACTCCACCACCATCCCCACGATCGGCACCGCGACCGTCAAGGGCGCCAGTGTCGTACGCCTGGACAGGAAGGCCGGGGTGGCGTTCTTCGAGGCGGTCAGGGGCGACACCCTGGAGCAGTACTTCAAGGACAGCGGCGGCCTGAACGACCTGACGATCCTCCCGTGACGACCCGGGCTCCCCGTCCGAAGGCGTCTCCCCGCCAGTCTCCGCCTCGGAAGCCTCACAAAGCGTTCCGCCTCAGAAGCCTCAAGATGCCTCAGAAAGCGCCTTCGTCTCAGAAAGCGCCTTCGCCACAGATAAGCGTCTTCGTCTCCAAAAGCGCCTCAGAAGGTGACGATCCCGGACGGGAGCGCCGCCATCGAGACGGCCTGGTCGTGCGGCTCCGAGGGGATGCCCTCGATCAACTCGCCCTCGTGGAGCAGCGCGACCGTCGGCACGTTCGGCCCGACCCGCGCCAGCGCCCGGTCGTACGAGCCGCCGCCGCGCCCGAGCCTGACCCCGCTGGACGGGTCGACGGCCAGCGCGGGCACGATGACCAGGGCGGCCGTACGGATGGTGTCCACGCCCCGCCGCGTGTCCACGGGCTCCATGACGCCGCGCGGCCCCGGGGCCATCGAGTCGGGCCCGTCGTAGACCGCCCAGTCGAGATCGTCGTCCGGTTTCAGCACGGGCAGGATCACCGTGGCGCCGTGCTTCCAGAGGGCGAACACCAGGCCCTGGGTCGCCGGCTCCGTGCCCATCGACCAGTAGCACGCCACCAGCCCGGCCATCTGGACCCAGGGCTGGTCGAGTAGCGTTTCCCTGATCGCGGTCGCCGAGCCGCGCGGATCCGACAGCCCTGCTCGTGCGGCGACGATCCTCCGGCGCAGCTCCGCTTTGTCCACTCGGCCCTCCATTAAGGTGCATCCATGGCTGACTACGATCCAGTGACGAAAGTTGTCATCCCCGCCGCCGGTCTTGGTACGCGATTCCTGCCGGCGACCAAGGCGACCCCCAAAGAAATGCTGCCGATCGTCGACAAGCCGGCCATCCAGTATGTCGTCGAGGAGGCGGTCTCGGTCGGGCTCCTCGACCTCCTCATGGTGACAGGCCGGAACAAGCGTTCCATCGAGGACCACTTCGACAGGGCGTACGAGCTGGAGGAGGTGCTCGCCGCCAAGGGCGACTCCGAGCGGCTCTCGCAGGTCCTTGAGCCGGTGGAGATCGCCACCTTCCACTACGTGCGGCAGGGCGAGCCCAAGGGACTCGGCCACGCCGTCCTGTGCGCGAAGCAGCACGTCGGCGACCACCCGTTCGCCTGTCTGCTGGGCGACGACCTCATCGACTACCGTGACCACCTGCTGAAGCGCATGATCGAGGTGCGCGACACCTACGGCGGCAGCGTCGTCGCGCTGATGGAGGTGCCGAGGGAGCAGGTCTCCCTGTACGGCTGCGCGGAGATCTCGCCGACCTCCGAGGACGACGTGGTCCGCGTCACCGGCCTCGTGGAGAAGCCCGCGCCCGAGGACGCCCCGTCGAACTGGGCGGTCATCGGGCGTTATGTCATCGACCCGGCGGTCTTCGAGGTGCTGGAGAACACCGCTCCCGGGCGTGGCGGGGAGATCCAGCTCACCGACGCGCTGATGGAGCTCGCCGGCCGTTCCAACGAGGAGGGCGGCCCGGTCCACGGCGTGCTCTTCCGGGGGCGCCGGTACGACACCGGCAATAAGATCGACTACCTCCGCACGGTCGTCCAGTTCGCGGCGGACCGTCCTGATCTGGCGCCTGAGTTCATCTCGTGGCTCCGCGAGTTCCTCGACGATCTCCCTCAGTAGCCTGCGCGCACCGTTCGACGCGATGAAGCCTCCACAGATGGGTCGATGCGATGAAGATTCCACGGGTTGGTGGACGCGGTGAAGCCTCCGCGGGTCGGGGGACGCGATGAAAACGGTTGACGCCCATCTGGCCGAGATCCTCGGTGCGGTACGTCCCCTGGATCCGGTCGAGCTCGACCTCCAGGAGGCGCTCGGCTCCACCCTGGCCGAGGACGTCACCTCTCCGGTCGCGCTGCCGCCCTTCGACAACTCCGCCATGGACGGCTACGCCGTACACGCCGGGGACGTCGCGGGGGCGACAGGCGACGATCCCGTCGTGCTGCCGGTGACGGTCGACGTGCCGGCCGGGGACACCGCGTCGCGAGCGGTCGAGCGGGGCTTCGTCACGAGGATCATGACCGGGGCGCCCGTGCCCGAGGGCGCCGACGCGGTGGTCCCCGTCGAATGGACCGACGGGGGCACCGTCAAGGTCGCGATCAGCCGGCCCGCTCCTCCGGGCAACGCCATCCGCAGGTCGGGGGAGGACGTCCGCGCCGGAGACCTCGTTCTGGCCTCGGGCACCGTGATCGGCCCGCCCCAGCTCGGCATCCTCGCCGGGGTGGGGCGGCGTACGGTCCTCGCCCATCCGCGCCCGCGCGTGGTGGTCCTGTCGACCGGCGCCGAGCTGGTCGACCCGGGCAGCCCGCTGGGTCACGGGCAGATCTGGGAGTCCAACAGCTACACCATGGTCGCTGCCGTCCAGCAGGCCGGCGGGGTGGCGTTCCGGAGGAGCGCCGTGGGCGACGATCCCGAGGAGTTCCTCGCCACCCTGCACGGCCTCATCGGCGAGGCCGACGCCGTGATCACCACGGGCGGCATCTCGATGGGCGCGTACGAGCCGGTCAAGGAGGCGCTGTCGCCGCTGGGCACGGTCAGGTTCGAGAAGGTCGCCATGCAGCCGGGCATGCCCCAGGGCTTCGGCCTGCTGGGCGACCGGCGGGTGCCGATCTTCACGTTGCCGGGCAATCCCGTCTCCTCGTACGTCTCGTTCGTGCTGTACGTGAAGCCCGCGCTCGCCAAGATGCGCGGCGTGCCCGCCGGGCCTCCGGCCTCCGTGACCGCGACGACGGCCGCGGCGGTGCGCTCTCCCGCGGGCCGGCGTTCCTTCCTGCGCGGAGTGCTGAGCACCGTGGGCGGGAGCGCCGTGGTGACCCCCGTCCACGGGCAGGGGTCCCACCAGCTCGCGGCGCTCGCCGGAGCGAACGCCCTGATCGTGGTGCCCGAGGACGTCACCGGTCTGCCCGAGGGTACGTCCGTGGAGGTGATCCCGCTGTGAGTGAGCTGACCCATCTCGACGAGTCCGGCGCCGCCCGCATGGTGGACGTGTCGGCCAAGGACGTCAGCGTCCGTACGGCCCGCGCCACGGGCCGGGTGCTGCTGTCACCGGAGGCCGTGGAGATCCTGAGATCCGGCACCGTGCCGAAGGGCGACGCGATCGGGGTCGCCCGCATCGCGGGCATCCAGGGAGCCAAGCGCACTCCCGACCTGATCCCGCTCTGCCACCCGATCGCGCTGCACGGGGTCAAGGTGGAGGTCGTCGTGGTCGACTCCGGGGTGGAGATCACCGCCCGGGTCAAGACCGCCGACCGTACGGGCGTGGAGATGGAGGCGCTCACGGCCGTCTCCGTCGCGGGCCTGGCGATGATCGACATGATCAAGGCGGTGGATCCGGCGGCGGTGATCACCGATGTGCGGGTCGAGGAGAAGACCGGTGGGAAGACCGGCGTCTGGACCCGGCCGTGAGGGCTCTGGTGGTAACGGCCTCCAACCGCGCCGCCGCCGGGATTTACGCCGATAAATCGGGACAACTGTTGGTCGAGTTGCTGGCCGAGGCCGGCTGCGAGCAGGTGGACGGCCCGAGGGTCGTGCCCGACGGTGAGCCCGTCGAGGCCGCCCTGCGCGAGGGCGTGCGCGAGGGGTACGACGTGATCGTCACCACCGGAGGCACCGGGCTGACCCCGCAGGACCTCACCCCGGAGATGACCGGCAGGGTGATCGAACGCGAGATCCCGGGCATCGCGGAAGCAGTGCGGCAGGCCAACCGCGAGAAGGTGCCCACCTCGATCCTCTCGCGCGGGCTGGCCGGCCAGGCGGGGACGACCCTCGTCGTCAACCTGCCCGGTTCGTCGGGAGGTGTCCGGGACGGCATGGCCGTCCTGGCTCCGATCCTCCGGCACGCCGTCGATCAGATCAGGGGTGGCGACCATCCCCGCCACTGACGGACGCTGTAACAGCGAGGGCCTTGTCTCCGCCATGGCGAATTCGGGGTCGGACAGGGGATGATTGACGCGTGGATCGACTTCGCGGCTGGCCGGCGAACCTGAACGAGGGACCGGTGGGACTCAGGCCGCTGCGTCTGCGCGATGTCAGTGCCTGGCGGGAGACCCGACTGCGCAACGCCGACTGGTTGCGGCCATGGGAGCCGAGCAACCCCGAGACCCCGCTGTTCCGCACCGGCCTCGGGCCGTACATCTCCATGGTCGGCACCCTGCGCCGCGAGGCTCGGCAGGGCCTGGCGCTGCCCTGGGTCGTGACCTGGCGCGGGGCGTTCGCCGGCCAGCTCACGGTGGGCGCGATCGTCTGGGGCTCGGCGAGGTCGGCTCAGGTCGGTTACTGGGTGAGCGGCACCCTCGCGGGGCGCGGGATCACCCCCACGGCGCTCGCGATGGCCGTCGACCACTGCTTCTTCACCGTGGGCCTGCACCGCCTGGAGGCGAACATCAGACCCGAGAACCACGCCAGCCGCCGGGTCGTGGAGAAGCTCGGGTTCCGCGAAGAGGGCATCCGCCGGCGGCAGCTCCACATCGACGGCGCCTGGCGCGACCACATCTGCTACGCCTTGACGCTCGAAGACGTGCCCCGGGGGCTCCTGGCCCAGTGGAGGCAGACCCGGGAGAAAACCGCACACGACGGCTCCTCCTAGAGGGCCATAGACAGCTTTGACGTAGGCCTGGGGATAAACAGGTTGACGATCTCGCGACACACCGCACCGAATGCTCGTCAACCAGTGACACGCGGTCCTACGGTGCGTGACGTGAGCACATTTGCGACGCCACCGGCCCCGTGGTGTGTTCACGCTGCCCACAGCGGCCCGCCGGGCGCCGGCCGGCGTGCCTGCCCGCATGCCGACCAGGGTGGGTTGAGGATTCCTGCCTCGGGCGGATGGGGTGACGCCGCCCAGGGTGGGTTGAGAAGATCCACCCTGCCTGCATCCGACCAGGTTGGGGTTAGAAGATCCACCTTGCCTGGATCCGAGCAGAGGCGGTTGAAGAGTGCCGCCCGGCGTGGACGGCCGGCCACCGCTCAGCCCCGGCTGATGAGCGTCGCCCGGGAGGTGGGCGGGTGAGTAGTGCCTTCCTCTATCTCGGCATCGTCCTCATGTGGCTGTGCGTGCTCGTGCCGATGTGGCTGCGCCGTGACCGTGCCTCGGTCGAGATCGCCGAGCTTTACAACGAGGGCGAGGAGTCCGACGGGGACACCCTCGCCGATCTTCAGGTGTCCGAGGTCCAGTCCGGCCATGCCGCGCTCGCCACGGCTACCGCCGACGACGAGATCACCATGGAGCTCGGCGCCCCCGAGTCCCGCGCCGGATCAGGCGCGCACGGATCACCTGGCGCCGTGTCTCGAACCCGCCCCGACCCTGACGCGCGAGCCACGCCCCACGGGCCCTCAAGGCCGGGCGCTTCGTCCCCAGAAATCTCCAGGCCCGCGGCTTCCTCCCGGGGTTTCTCCAGTCCTGGCGCCTCCTCTCCGGATGTCTCCAGGCCTGGCACTTTCTCGCCGGATGTCCCCAAGCGCGGTGCTTTCTCGCCGGATGTCCCCAAGCCCAGGACCGCGGATGGCGGCTCCGCCGACGAGGCCCCTGGCGGCTCATCCGGCACCGAGACCGAGCCGGATCCTGGCGTACTCACCGGAGAGCTCTCCGATGAGGACCTGTTCCAGGAGGAGTGCCGTCGTCGGGCGAGGGTGATGGCGCGCCGCCGCAGATGGCTCCTGTGGACCGTGCTACTCCATCTCGCCTCGTTGGTGACGGCGGCCGCCGGCGTGGCGCCCTGGTGGAGCGTGGCGCCTTCCGGCGTCCTGCTGGCGTCGTACCTCGCGGTCCTGCGCGTCGCCGTGGCGGCGGACGCGGAGCGGCGCGTCGAGGCCGCGAAGGCACGCGCCGAGCGGGACCGCAGGGCACGCGAGCGCGAGCGTGCGCTCGAAGAGGCCGCTCAGCAGGCCGAGGCCGAGATCCTTGAGTTCCGCAAGCGCGTCGAGCCCTTCGACCAGTACGCGGACCGCACCCGCCGCGCGGTCGGCGACTGACGCGCTCCGCAGCGCGGGCGGCCGTCCGGATCCGGGCTGTCGGTGTTCTGTCGACACGAGTGGCGCGGGTGGTCGCCAAAGTTTGCTAATCTGGTCGAGTCCTAGGGGCTGTAGCGCAGTCCGGTAGCGCACTTCGTTCGCATCGAAGGGGTCAGGGGTTCGAATCCCCTCAGCTCCACCCAGGTCAAAGGCCGTTTCCGCAGATCGGAAACGGCCTTTTTGATCTTTTGGGTGACTATGACCACGGCGCTCTCGGCGGCGGCGGCGGCCCTACCGGCCCGGACTGCTGGCACTCCAGCGCTGAGTGCGGCTGACGCTCATCGACCCGTTCCCGCCACCACGAACCCTGTCTCGTAAGCGGCGATCACCGCCTGGGTCCGGTCCCGTACGCCCAGCTTGAGCAGGACCGACGCCACGTGCGACTTCACCGTCTGCACCGACAGGAACAGCTCGCCGGCGATCTCCGCGTTGGACCGCCCGCGCGCCAACGACCGGAGGACATCCCGTTCGCGTTCCGACAGCTCCGGCAGCGGTCTCCCGGTTCGTACGGCGAAGCGTTCGATGACGCCGCGAGTCGAGGCGGGGAAAACCAGTGACTCGCCCGAGGCGACGACGCGGACGGCTTCGATCAGTTCCTTCGGCGGCACCCTTTTCAGTACGAAACCGCTCGCACCCGCTCGAAGTGCGTCGAAAACGTACGCGTCGACCTCGAACGTGGTCAGCACCAGGACGCGGGGAGCGTCCTCTGCGACGGTGATGCGGCGGGTGGCCTCCAGGCCGTCCATGCCGGGCATCCGGATGTCCATCAGGACGACGTCGGGGGGCAGGGGGCCGCCGGTGAGGGCGAGCGCGGCCCGGCCGTCACCGGCTTCGGCGCTCACCTCCCAGTCGGGCTCGCTGGACAGGATGGCGCGCAGGCCGATCCGCACCAAGGGGTCGTCGTCGACGATCGCGATCCGCATCAGGACTCCAGCGGCAGGACGGCCCGCACGGTGAACTCGCCGGCCGCGGGGCCGATGGTGGCCGTGCCGCCCAGCAGGCTCACCCGGTCGCGGATCGAGGCCAGGCCGTGCCCGTGCCCCGGGAAGGCGGGACCGTCGAAGGCGTTCACCACGCGGATCGTCACCGCGCCGGAGCCGGTGCCGACCTCCACGGTGACCGGGCGGCCGGGGGCGTGCTTGGCCGCGTTGGTCAGCGCCTCTTGGACAATCCGGTGCACCCCGCGCCCGATCGCGGGCGGCAGGCCGGTCGCCTCGATCGACGCGGTCACCGCCATCCCGGCCTCGCGCGCACCGTCGATCAGCGCGGTCAGGGCGGCCGGGTCGTCACCGCCGGGCAGGGGCGCGTGGCCCTGGATGCCGGAGATGATCCGGTCCAGCTCGCCGAGGGCGGCCCGACCGCGCTGCTCGATGGTGGAGAGCGCCTCGCGGGCGAAGCCGGGGTCGTGGTCAAAGACGTGCACGCCGGCGCCGGCCTGAACGACGATCATCGACAGCATGTGGCCGATACTGTCGTGCAGCTCCTGGTCGATCCGGAGCTGCTCCTGGGCGCGGGCCAGCGCCAGCTCGCCCGGCCCAGGCCCCAGCAGGCGGGCGGCCAGCCGCAGGTGCCAGGCGGCGAGCGAGGCCAGGACGCGGCGCAGCGGCAGCAGCATCAGCCCCAGGACGGCGACGCAGACCAGCCCTTCCAGCCAGGAGACCTCGACGTCCTGGTCGCCGAACGTCCCGGGGAACAGCGTGACGAGCAGCAGGACCAGCGCGACGAACGGGCGCAGCGCCCTGACCACGATCAGGACGAGCGCCACCGGCGCGGTGGCCACTCGGATGAGCGCCCACAGCAGCACCCGGACGGCGCGGACGTCCAGCAGGGAGGTCACCCGCCCATCGTCGCGCCCGATCGCCCCCTTTGTCCTCGCCCACAGGAGTGAATCGCGATCGGCTCCCGGGAGGGAAGCGCCGCCCGGCAGCCCGCGACTAGCTTCGGCGCCGTGAAGAACACACTGTCCGCTTTATGGATCTTCGTCATGTTCAACTACCTCTACTGCGACATCCTCGGCCTCATGGATCCCGCCGAGGTCAACCCGATGGAGGTCACCCCCGGCTTCCTGCTGTCGGCGGCGGCCCTGATGGAGATCCCGATCGCCGCGACCCTCGTCTCCTTCCTGGCCCCGTACGGCCCGAACCGCTGGACCAACGTCGGAGCGGGAACCGTGATGACCTTGGTGCAGATCTGGTCGCTGACCGTGGGACCGTCGACGGGCTACTACATCGCCTACAGCGTCGTCGAGATGTCCGCCACAGCACTCATCGCCGTCTTGGCCTGGCGTTGGGCCGGCGCAGCACCCGCACCTCCCGAGGCGCCAATGGGCCCTCACCGGGCACGTCGACCGGGGCGGACGTTCGGTTGACGAGGAACCAGAAGTCGTCCGTTCCGATCGAAGGGGTCAGGGGTTCGAATCCCTCAGCTCCACCCAGGGCCGTTCTTGAGGTAGCTCAAGAGTGGTTGACGAGATCCCGTCCGATCGGCTTGATCGGGCGGGATTCGCCGTTTGTCGGGTTGATGTGATCGCTTAGCGAGCTCCGAGGGGCGCGTCGGGCGGCTGTGGAGCCGTTGACCCCTTCGTTCTGTGCCCGGATGGGTTTGCGGTGTGGAGCGGGGTTGGGCGACGGCGGGCGGCGACCGCCAGGGTGGCGCTGTAGCCGGAGGTGGGCTGGGTGGCTCCGGCGCTTTGGCGCCAGCCTGCGATGATCTCTATCGAGGCCAGATCGCGGGTAGATCGGGGCGGCCGTGCCCGGAGCGGGGTTCGAGGTGCAGTCGGCTGTCGCGGCTACTCCGTGGGTCGGCGTGCCTGTCTTACTTCGCGGTCGATTGCCCAGGCGTCCGCCACCGGGCCCACGTGCCCGAGCTTGTCGGGGTTGATCACCACGCGGATCGTCTGGATCTGCCCGTCGAGTACATCAAGCGCCAGGGTGTGGAGCACCTTGCCGTCCCGGTCGCGGAAGATCGCGCCCGGCTGGCCGTTGATCTCGCGCGCCTCGCCCGTCACGCCGATCAGGGCCATCTGGGGGAAGACGGAGGCGAGCAGCCGGGCCACGTTCTGGGCGCCGATGACGGCCTTGGCCAGCTGCGGGGCCTTGCCGCCGCCGTCGCCGACCATCGATACGTCGGCAGCCAGCAGGTTCTGCAGGCCGGCGACGTCGCCTTCGCGGAGGGCGTCGAAGAACCGCGACGCCAGTTCATCTCGCTCTTTACCGTCCGCCTCGAAGCGGGGCCGGCCTGCGACCATATGGCGCCGCGCCCGCACCGCCAGCTGGCGGCACGCCGCCTCCGAGCGCCCCACGGCCGACGCGACATCGGGAAAGCCGAAGTCGAACACCTCCCGCAGCACGAAGATCGCCCGCTCGAGCGGGGACAGCCGCTCCAGCAGCACCAAGGCCGCCATCGACAACGAGTCGGCCAGCTCCGCCGACCGCTCGGGGTCCTGGTAAGGATCGGCGAGCAGCGGCTCGGGGAACCACGGCCCGACGTACTCCTCCCGCCGGACCCGGGCCGAGCGCAGCACGTCGATCGAGATCCGGGTCACCACGGCCGACAGGAACGCCTTGACCGACCCGGGCTCGGTCGGGGAGGTCGAGTAGCGCAGCCAGGTCTCCTGGACCGCGTCCTCGGCCTCGCTCACGCTGCCCAGAATCCGGTAGGCGATCGAGAACAACAGCGGCCGCAGCTCCTGAAACTCCTCTGCCCTGCTCATACCAGCTCCTCCTTGAAACCCTGCCGCCACGAGGGGCAGGGCAGCCGGCAGGTGGTCCGTCCCTCCGTGCGCAGCCGGTTGGTCTGTGTGAACCACCGGTTGATGTGCTTCATGACCAGCCGCTGCCCCAGAACCCCGGTCCCGCCTGCCATGAAACACATGCATGATCATCATTCCGTGATCGACCATCGCCCCTCCACGGGACGGGGCCAGATGATCGGGAACTGTGTCGCCGCCGGTCAGCCGGTGAAGGACCCGGGGCAGAAGCGGCCCCACGCGATGAACGCCGCAACCGAGAGATAGATCAGGTTCAGCACCACGAACGCGGATTCGCCACGTCGGCCGTGGGTGGTCATCGCGCCGACCATCAGCAGGATCCAGCAGACCGCGGTCACCGGCACCAGAACCGGCGCGATGTCGAGCGCGGCGGGCAACATCAAGCCCACCGCAGCCAGGAGCTCAAGGACACCCAGGGTCCTGACGAAGCCGACACTGGCGTCTGCGGTCCATCCCCCACCACGGACCGCGGCCAGCTTCTCCTTGGGCACGAACGTCTTGCTGATGCCGCCGCTCAGCGCCACCACGGCCAGCAGCCCGGCAGCGATCCACAACGCGAGGTTCATCGTCCACTCCTTGATCGAGGATTGCCCGCACCTCCCTAGACGAGATAGCAACCCCGCCAGTGACATCTCCGAACACCCGCGCGCGTACGGCCTGTGTCACAGCTCAGCGGGGTGTCTCGTCTCAGAGGGCATGACAACCTCGGAACAGACCTCGGTGCTGATCACCGGAGGCAACACGGGGCTCGGTTTTGAGGCGGCCCGGCGGCTCGGGGAGCAGGGTTGGACGATCTTCCTCGGCTCGCGCGACGAAGGGCGAGGACGGGCAGCCGCAGCCGAACTGACCGACGGCGGCGCGAACGTGATCATGGTCCTGCTTGACGTGACCTCGGACGACTCGGTGACCGACGCGGTACGGCTCGTCCGGGAGCACATCGACCGACTGGATGCCATGCGGTCCTGCGACTCCACACCGTAAATGGCAAAGCGCTGACAGTCACTACCGAGCGCGGGATCCTTGTCGCCGAGCCACCTGCCCGAGAACGCGGGCGCACTACCGCATCGCACCCGCTCGACGCGTAGTGCAGTGCCGATGATCTACCATGCTGCTATGCAGCACCTCTGTGACTGACCAGCAGATGTCCCGCACCCCGCTCACTGCGGGGCCGACGACTCGTCTTCGTCGCTCTCTCCCGGTTATTACCCGGGATCGGACACTGCTGGAGTCATCGAGTGTTGCCTGCATGCCGTCAATCTTCCGGAAGCCTCTTCGCGTTGCTATGCGGCAACGCCGATTTCAGACGTCTCATCGGTGCTTGCGCGTTCAGCCTGACAGGCGACTGGTTAGCCTTCGTCGCCTTGAGCGGGTTCGTCTACCACCACACCGGTTCGGCGGGGTGGACGGCGCTGCTGTTCGCGATCAACTCCCTTCCCGGAGTGCTGTTGTTTCCGCTGATCGGCCCGATGACCGACCGCTTCGACCGGCAACGTCTTCGAGTCGCGTGCGACCTGGGCTCGTTGGTTCCGGTCATCGGCTTGCTGGTCGCCTTTCAAGCTGGTTCTGTAGCGCTGGCGCTGGGGTGCCTGGCCGCATTGTCCGTGTTCGCCGCGGTGGCCGGCCCCATCCCTGAGGCCCCTCTCTGTCAGACTCTTGTGAGACATAGGACGAATGAGTCCTCATGATGTGAAACAGAGCTAGACAGGACGATCGAGACAGTGACGATGA
>NZ_JBICTU010000060.1:0-20943 GCF_043197795.1 Sphaerisporangium sp. NPDC049003 | reverse complement strand
GACACGCGGGGTGGTCCCATCACTGGCAACCGGGTGGTCCCATGCTCGTGGCAGAAAACCACCCTCGGTGGTCCCATAAGCCTGGCCGGCGACACACCGTGCGGCCGTCGTCACCGCGCTGGTACGGGCGGCCTCCGCGATCCCTGCGACACGCGCGCATCTTCTTCCCGTTTTTCGGCGGTGGCTCTCTGCGGCGCGCCCGCAGCCTGCCCCGGCGATGTGGGCTCTGCGCGAGGTGCCCGTTACCGATGATGAGGCCGCTACGGCGCTTCTGTGGGGACTGCGTCATCCGGACGAGGAGGTGAAGATCCAAGCGGCTCTCTCCATTGCTCACCGTTTCAAAGGCCAGGACGATATAGAAACTGAACTCCTCCGTCTCCTGCGAGATGGCCCATCGGCATCGACACAGGCTGCCTGCCTATACGCGCTCGGAGTGGGCTGGCCCACCTCGCCCGAGACATCACAGCGCATTGAGTGGGCACGCAGCCAGGCCGCCTACCCGGTGCGCATCGCCGCCTTGCATCTACTGCTGCGCGCCGACCTGGACGATCCGCAAGAGCTACGCCCAGAAGAGCGCTTGTGGCTGATCGAGCTTGTACGGAGAGAGGACCGGCTCTTCTCCCACCCCTGGAAAGCGATGGTGGTCCAGCTGCTCGACCGTGCTGCGGCCGGGAACCGGCAGATGGCTGACTTCGCCCTGGAAACGCTGCGCGGCAATGGAAGAAACGGCGGCGACCGGGACTTGGCGTGGGCACTGGCGTGCCGTGTGTTCAGTGACGATGACCGGTTCCTGGAATGGACCGCGAGCGAACTCGGCACCGAGCACGGCATGATCCTCTTCAACATCAACATGGTCCCGCAGCGCTGGCGTGAACACCCGACCTTCCAGCAAGTGCTGGCACCGTTCGTCACCCACGAACTCACGCGCGGTATCCAGCCATTCACGGTCATCGGCCTGTCCAGGTCGATGACCGACGAGGCAGCCAGAGCTGCCCTGCTCGAGGGCCTGGACGCACATAGGCCGTGGTCCGCAGCCCGGGAACTCCTGAAGAGATTCGGCGAAGATGCCACCGTCGTCACGGCCCTGAGGGACCGGTTGCTCGGCAATTTCAAGCACGCCGCACCGCTGGCGGACGTCGCCATCGACGTGCTCGGCCTGGAGAAAGGGTTCGAGCTCCTCATCGGCCTTCTGCGTCACGAGGGCGGGCTGGATGAACATCAGGTGCTTGTTGCCAACGCAGTCGCCAATGCATGGGGGCTTCTTCGCTCTACAGCCGCCGGCACCACCCTTGAAGACGGAGAGTCTCTTGCCGATGCGCAGGCCGCCGCGCAACGCGTTCTGGAGCGCCACGACGCGGCCGAGGTGTCGCGGTTGTGCACGCAAGTCAGTGCGATCGTGCTCAGCTGGCACGTTCCCTCGATCATCTCGGCATGGCCGGACCAAGGACACGTCATCGACTACGCTCGCAGAGCGCTTCAGGATTCGCGCCACATCACGGTTGGGAACGACGATCTGACACATTCAGCGGTGCTGCAGGCGCACGCGGGCCGCGATGATGCCCGATCACGCGTTCTGACGCGGCATGCCCTTGACCTGCTGGGTCATCTGGATGCCGAACTGCGTGAGGTGCTGGCCTTCGAGCTCACGCGCAGTGCACTCGAACCCGCCGAGCTCATCGCCACGATCGCTTTGTGGAAGACCGATCCAGACCTGCAGGTCCGTCGCACAATCATGGTAGGTACAGCCCGGAATCTCATCGCCCGTCAGGAGGCTGCTGAAGCCAGCGGCCGCGAGAACCTCCTGCCGGAAATGGCGTGGTTGCGCGAGCAGATCAGGGAGGATCTTTGCGCCTACGGCCCTGAGCTGGAGGAGGATCGGCAGATCGCCTGGATCGGCATGCTGCTCTTGCAGGACCTGACCCTCATCGACGGGCTCCACGAGACGTTCGGCGAGCCGAATGAGCCAGGTGTCAAGCTCACGGGTCTGGACTTCGAGCCCGATCCGGTCTTGACCGATCTGATCGCAGCCAATTGGCCTGAGCTGGAGCAGCATTTCGGAGACCGTCTGTATGCCAGGCTCACCGGACGCACTCAGCAAACGACAGATGCCCCGCGCGCGCTGGTTCTGGCGGCGCTGGCTAGCGTTGCCGCCTACTACCCGCACATCGCCGAGCTCCTTCGCAGCGCCTATTCTGACGCTTCAGACGGCCCCGTCCTACGCGGTGACCGAAATGTCATCTTGTGGGCCAAGCGTGACGCCCGAGCCGATCTGTCGATCCTTACGGCGCTCGTCAGCACCTTGACTCCTTACAGCCCACGTCGCAGCAGCGTCGTCATCGCCAGCCTGTTGGACATCGAGTCCTGGAATGTCAGCGTCGAGGATTTCGCGGCGACGTTGACGGTGAGCGCATCGGACTGGGACTCGCCAGATGCCTGGGTAGACCGCGAGGGAGCCGAACAGCGCGCCGTGTACGCCCAGCTGTTTCCCCGGGATCCCGTGACGTTCACCTGGTTCAACGGTCTGTCTGAATGGTTCACCCACCGCGCCGGGCCAGGACCAAGCAGCTGGACCGACACGCTGGCAATCTGCTTCAGCGCCGCTGACCCCGCTGATTTGCCAATCCTGATATGCCGTGTCCACGAACGACTCGAAGCGGCCCCCCTGACCGAGATGCGGCTTGCCACCGGGCCGCTTCTGCGGCGCCTGGCCACCGACCCCGCGGCTGTCGCCGCCCTGCACTCGGCGCTCGGGGCGGACCTCACCCGCGAGAGCTCCCCGCTGTTCGCGCGGTTCGCCGACCCTGTGGTGAAAGCCCATCCCAATCTCGCCCGCCTTCGCAGAACCTACCTGCTCGCGCTCGTCCTCAAGCACGCCGGCCAACTGAAGCGCCAGCAAGCCGCCGGCGTCACAGCCTTCCTTACCTCCGCCGACCCCACCCTCACCGTCCACGACCCCTTCGCCGGCAGCACGGGCCCACTGTGGCTATCCCTGATGGATCTCCTCACCCGCAACTGAACACTTCTGGATTGTGGCTGGCTGTTCTTCTCGCCCGGTCCGGCCCGCTCGCCCACGCTACTTCCCCGAAGCGGGTCTGAGGGACGACCGTGCTGCGTTACGGCAACGGTGCTCTGCCACCGATTGCCACGGCGGCGATACTGGTCGTCCGCCGACACCGGGCCGATGGTGTCGGCGAACCGCAGCTGCGCTTTGCCGCGATGCTCGGGCTCGCCCACTCTCCCTGCGCGCACTTCTTCCGCCCGTTCCTTTTCGGGCAAGGACGCCCAAATGCCGATCACCGCGTCGAGGGCCTTCGGTAGTATGACCTCCCGACGGAAGGAAGCCGGTGATCTCCAGTCCCGAGCATCGCACCCCAACGGGACGCCAGCTGGACCTCTTGGCGGTCGTCGCAGAGCTGGCGGAATTGGCCGCACTGCCTGTCGGCGTGCTCCGCGTCCGAGAGGGCGCCGACGGCTGGGGAGTGTTCACGGTCATCAGCACCCGCCGTGACGACAACGACGACTATCAGACCAGCCCCTGCCGTCGCTGCCCCTGGCGCAGGGACGCACCAGTAGGCGCCTTCCCTCCCGAGGTGTTCCGCCACTCCGCTCACACGGCCTACGATCTGGCCGTGGCAACCTTCGGCTGCCACGCCTCCGACACCAGGCATCCGTCCACCTGTGCCGGATTCATACTCCGCGGCGCGGCCGACAACCTCACCCTCCGGATGCGGGGCCACGACTACAGCGACGTGCAGAGCGACGTCGACCTTTATGACAACTATCAACAGATGGCCATAGCCAACGGAGTCGACCCCGACGACCCGGCCTTGGCCCCATGCCGGGGCGACCGGCACGGACGCATCGGCACTGACTGGCCCGGGCCGGGCGTCACGCCCCGCCCAGACCCGGCCGATGTGGAACACATCTCTGCGGGACTGGATCGGCCGCACGATAACGGCGCAGAGAATGTCCAGCTCGAAACTAAGTAGGCATCTGAGCCGGGCCTGAAATTTGCCAGCACTAATGACGAGCCCGCTTCGCACCTCGTCTCCGTGTGCACGGGAGTGGGTGAGCCGCCTGGCCGCGCTGACGACCCTCTTGAAACGTGACGGCGAAGTACGACCGGGCCCAGTTGCGCGAACTCTACTGTTATCTTGGGTGACTCTGAGTAGGCAGTGATGTGAGGCAAGTAAGGTTGGCGCGTACTTGCCTCACCAGTATTCAGGGGTCTTCAGGCATGTCGGGTGCACTGCCTCGTTACTACCGGCCTGAGCGGGCGGCCGCCGACGAGTCGGTGTCGTGGTGGTGGTCGATGAGGACCTCGGTTGCATATCGAGGCGTGCGCGTATCTGGCGGGGCTGCGCGGGGTGGGCCGGGCGTTCAACACCGAGAAGACGTACGCCGGCCGGATCGCTTTGTACTTGTCGTACTGCCTGGGCACGGTGTGGAACATGCGCTGCGGACACGGCGATGAGTTCGGCGCCCGCGACGCGATGTCCGCCGCACGAGCGGCGATGACGTCGGTGAAGGACATGCACCGCGCCACCACCTTCGAGGCCGGCAACCCCCACTCGATCGCGCGCAAGGAGTTCGAAATGATGGCCAAAGCCGCGTATGCGTGGATCACCACAGTCGCCGGCGTCGACAGAATCGGCCCGCAGGCGGTCCGACACGAGAACAACAGCCTGTTAACCCAGATGATCGCCGATCGGGAAGCCCGGATCGCCGAGTCGGCGGCGAGCTGACCGGTCGGTTCACGATGCCTGATCATCGTGAACCGACCGGCACGGCAAGATCACCTCGCTGCCGACCGCCGGGGCGGGTAACACTTCGGGCATCGTTTCCCTGTTGCACCTCGGCGTGTCCGCTGCTCGGGTGTCGCTGGCCACGAGCCAGTACACCCGGCCTTCACGCACCGCCAGCTGCAGTCCTTACGGGAGTTCACACGCAGATCCGCAGCCGTCATTTCCGGATGGCCGATGACCTCGGCCAGTTCAGCCGCGATCTGCGGAAACATGTCTTGCAACGACTGGCCGGGCTTCGGCCGGACCCGTCCCGCAACAGTGCGCTTGCGTGCGCATTCGGAACAACCGCTGCCCTGGCCTGTCCGCCGACCGGGTGGAGCCGGCCATTCGTGTCTGCAGTCAGGATTCGGGCATCTCCATATGCACGACTTGTTCGAACTGGGCAGGAGATCCCACGCGGTCCATCCAGGATGGTCGACGACCTCGACGAGCTGGGCCGCCAGCGCCGGATTCACCTCAGCCAGCGATTCGCCTGGGCCCGGTCGGCTGTTGTCCGCCCCGGTCTTGCGATGGCCGCATTCCTTACAGCCCCGTCCCAAAAGCGTTCTCGCCGCCAGGGAAACTTCCCATTCATAGCCGCAGCCCGGCTTGGAGCAGCGCCAAGCGCACTCGTCATTGCATCCCGGCGGCATCCGATCAAGTCCCCTGCCCGGGTTGTCGCGGTTGGCGACGAACTCGTCCGCAAGATGAGGTGCAACGTCCAGCGCTGAGATCTTGGGCCCGGCTACGACGTCCTGCCACATTTGGGACGCCTTCTCCAGGGCGGCGTTGACCTGAGCAGCGTCGAGATCCTTCCATGGCGCGCCGCGCTGGCGCAGCACATCACCGAGGACGGCGGCCCACTCCTCAGGATCAAGTCCTCGCCCGGCCTCGTAGTGCGTCAGACCAGGGACCGGCAGCGGGGGCAGTCTACGCTCGCGAATTCGCACCAGATCGAGCCCGGCAGCCATGGCCGCTTCCGTCTTCGCGGTGTCGCGCGCGATGCTGGCCGCCCCGTCATGGCCCCAGGCAGGATCTAAGTCGATGAGCAGGCTCAGTTCCGGCAAGAAGAGATCGAAGCGGTCCTCTCTTCGCCCTTCCAGGCGCAGCCGATGATCCAACTCGACGGCAAGCCCGGATGCGGCTTCAACGAGCGCCGCTACCTTGCACTCGAAGAAGGAGCGCCCCTGACCGCTGCAGTCCGGACACCCGCGTCCGTTGGTGCGGTTGGCAACCTTGGCTGGTTTCAGATGCCCTTGCTCGCACTCCCACTCGCACAAATCATGCGCTTGCGGCAGCAAGGTATCCGGCCCTCGCTCCGGACGGCTCAGGTTCCTTCGAAACTGCTTGGCCAGTGCGGGATTGACGTCAGCGAGCGACTCACCTGGGCCGGGCACCCGGTTCCGCTTCCTCCAGCATTCTGGGCACCCTGTCGGCTTGCGTCGAGTCCGAAACCGCAAGGCCGCCGGCCACTCATACCCGCAGCCTTCGTTCGAACATCGCCACCAGCAACGGTCTTTGGCCGACCGCAGCATCTCCTCCAGCCGGAGTCCCGGATTCGAGAGGTTCGAGACAAACTCGCGCTGGAGCCGAGCCCATTGCTCCTGCCGGTCGGCGTCCTCATCCTGATCTCCCACGAGCGGCAGCATGGCAGACGCCACTGACAACATGAGCTCAGCGGAACTCGGACGGCCTCGCCGCCGCGCGGACCGGCCGCTGGCGGCCTATTTGCCTGACGTGGCTTAACGACCTTCGAGCGGCTGACCAGCTAGTTCGCTTGACAACCCCAGATAACCTGGGGCCTCCCAACGCCCGGTGTAGGGGGATGGATCGCGGCCGGCGTCGAGGGGTTCCTCAGCGTGTCACTGGCCGCGCTGCAGCGGAGCGCGTCGACGACCCGGCCCGCCTTGTCGTCCATGTCGTAGGTGAGGAGACCTTCACCTTCCCTGACGTATCTGTCCAGCAGATGTCCGGGACGGCGGATGTTGGGGTCTATCTGCATGGTCGTCCTTGGTGATCCCGATGCCGAGGACTCTTGCGAACCCGGGGAGCAGCGTCGCGGACGTCATTCGAGGCGTGATCAACGCGGCGGTGCGCGAGTTGACGGAGGAGACCGGTGTTGACCCCAACAAGATCGTCTCAGCGTCGCAAACCGCCGTCTACATCGAGTACGGCAGGGTTCCGGCACGACCGGAGAAGGACGAACCGGAGCACCACCATCTCGACATCGGATACTCCTTCGTGACAGATGCGGACGTGGGGCGCATCCAGGAGTCCGAGGTGAGGGGTGCCGCCTGGTACCCGCTCGCCGAGGCCGAGCGCCTCGTCGGGCACCGCATGGCGCGAGCGGTCAACGCGCCGGGCCGGGCCGGTTGACCGGACCCCGTCGAACGCTTCCGGTCGGCAGCGGCACCGGATCACGGTGCGCACCGGTCGAGGCTCCGCAGTCGGTGTTCGCCTCCTTGTCGAACCGAACGCGAGAGCCTCGACGGTCTAGTCACTAGCCAATGAAGCCGGTAGTGACGAAGTGCTAGCCCTCGCGACCGCCACCCGCAGCGAAGCGGCCAGAGCCGCCGGGGGTCAGTGTGATGTCCGGGCAGCAGATGCGGCAGCGGCGGCCCCCGCGGATCGTGTCGGCACGCACGGGGACGGGAGGGGCAGGGTCGTAGAACTGGCCGTGTGGGCAGGCGTTGTCGTCCAAGATGCGGGTCACCTCGCTCACGGTCCGGTTCAGAGTTGAGCAGCCCACGACATGAACGATGCGGGAGCCGGTCTCGACGAACCAGCCTTCGGGCGCCGCGCAGGCCGCCAGGTAGGTGTCCAGCTGAGGGCCTGTTGTGTGGACCCATCGTCGGAAGCGGTCACAGGGCCAGCACAGGTCTCCGGTGTCGGCGCAGGCGCATGTCTGACAGCACGAGCACAGGTTGCAGGTGTGCAGGATCCCGGTGCTGCCGACCTTCACCGTGACCAGGTCGTCGGTCTCGGTTTCGATAGGGCGTACGGCGGCGCCCTGGGCGTTGCTGTAGAGGATCTCGTAGCGGCCGGGTCCGGGAACGTCGACGACGCCGAGAACATGCCAATCCTGAGCCGACCGCACGGGCATGAAGAGCTCCAAGCTGGGGGGAAGATCAGTGACCACCCTACGCCGCGCCGAACCCGATCAGGGCGGCGTTCCGGGCCTGCACAATTTGATCATCACGGGCGCGGGGTATTAACCCGGTCACGCCCAGGCCTGCGGTTCGGTGGCGGCCGGCGGCGTCGATGAGGTCGACGTCGGGGCCGGGGGTGTCCGCGCCGCGCCGGCGGCGGGTGCGGCGCGGCCGAAGCCCGGGGATGGCGCCGATGGTGGCCACCAGCGGGCCGGTGCCGACCGGCAGGCCGCCGGGACGCGGCTGCGGAAAGCCGCCGTCTTGGCCGCCGCCGGGTCCCTGGTGCCCGGCGGAGTCACCCCCCGGCCCCCCGGGCCGTCCGGGCCGTCGGGGCGGGCGCCCGGCCGGGTACACCGCGGTGGGCTCGATCAGCGGCTCGCTCATCCGTCCGCTGCGATCCGCCGTGCCGATCGCGGGCACCTGCGCGGTCATGCCGGCTCCCCCGCGCCCGGCCATGTGCGCATCGAGCTCGGCCAGCAGCGGGCCGCTGCCTGAGGTTAGCCGGCCACTGGAGCCGGGCACTACCCGCACCCCCGCGTCGGCCATTCGGCGCGGGTGAGCGCCGCGCGGCCGTGGCCGCCGGCCCAGAAACCGTCGGGGGTGGCGGTGTGCACCGCGGCGTCACCGATGAACACCAGCACAATACGGACGGGTGTCCGCCAGGCGAATCCAGCAGGATTGCCCACGTGCGCGCGGGTCAACCGCGGCGGCCTGGCCGCGCGCGGGCCCGGGATGGCAAGGCTCATACCGCCGCCGAGCAGCGGGCGGTGGCCACCGGCGACCGCCGCTTCGACGGCGAACTGGGCGCTACGCCGGGCCGTCGTCGCCGAACGCGCGCAGACCACCGCGCACACCGCCGAGCTGGACCGGCGGATCGATGGCCCCGGCCCTTCGACATCGTGCTCAAATACCTCGCGGGCGGCGTGGCAGTCGCCTGTCGCCCTGCGGCGGGCACCGCCATGTGCGTCCGAACGGCTGGTCATGAAGGGGCGTTCGCTTCGCCGTCGTCCTGGCGGTCGGCGAGGAAGGCGGCTACCTCCTGATCGCTCTGTGCCGCCCCGATCCACCGGTACCTGCCGATCTCATCAGCCGGACGTCCCACAGCCGGATACACAGCAGCCTCAAAGCTGGGCGTGTCCAATTTGTAACCAGAGAAGGGCCAGTATGGAGGTTTGCCCAAGATCCACCATGGCTAACTCTTCACCGACACATTCCATGATCTTTGGAGCCTTGGTGGACCACCCCCCCCGGCCCGTGCGCCAGTCTGCGCGTTTACCGAAACGCAGACTCCTGACACGGGTCATCGTCACCGGCCTGGTGACAGCCCTCGCCCTATCCTCAACATCGACCGCGGAAGCAACTGAGGGACGTAACCTTCTGGTACTACGCCAGGCTCCGACACCGCCCAAGCCAGAGCAGGTCACCGAGCGCCCCGACATGACGTCGGCGGGGTTGGCCGCTCGTCTGCAGAACTCCCGCGTGGAGGTCACCTCAGAGCGCACTGAGGAGTCCACGTCATGGATCAACCCTGATGGGACCGTAACAACGGAGATCAACTCTGGGCCTATCCGCGTCAAGCGCGGGGATGGCTGGACTCCTGTCGACATCACGCTCGTCCAGGATGGTAACCGTCTGGTTCCCAAGGCGGCCGTCGCCGACATCGATTTCAGCGCCGACGGCTCGGGCGCCTTCGCCTCGATCGCTGACGACACCACGGTGAAGGTCAACGGGAAGCGTAAGGGCAAGACACGCCGCTTCGGCCTGAAGTGGGCCGGCCAGTTGGGTAAGCCAGAAGTCTCGGGCAGCACCATGACGTGGCGCGATGTCGTGCCAGGCGCTGATCTGGTCGTGCAGGCACAAGTTCGTGGTTTCGTGCACTTCATGGTCTTCCGTGAGCGGCCTACCGGCCCGGTGGAGATCAAGCTCCCGATCGAGCTGTCAGGAATGACGTTCGGCAAACGTGCCGATCACGGTCTGCAGCTCGCCGACGACTCCTCCGGCAAGGTGATCGCCGCCGCTCCCGCGCCGCAGATGTGGGACGCCGCCGCCGAACAGTCCCCCGATCAAGGCAAGCGTGCCGAGGTGGCCTCCGAGATCGTCAACGGTCCGGACGGTCCGACGTTCGTCCTCAAGCCGGACACGGGGTTCATGTCCGACCCAGCGGTGCAGTACCCGGTCACGGTGGACCCGTGGATGAACCTGACCCTTCAGACCGACACGTTCGTCTCCACCGACTACCCCAGCTCACAGACCAGCGGCACCTGGCTGCACGCGGGCAAGTTCGGCTCGGGCGCCAAGACCGCACGCACCTACCTGCAGTTCGGCCTGAACGGGATGACCCGCAAGCACATCCTCAACGCGGATCTGACCCTGTCGAACTACAAGTCCAACGCCTGCGGCAGCAGCGTGGGGTCGGGTATGCAGGTGCGCCGGGTGACCTCGGCGTGGCAGCCGTCGACGCTGACCCTGGCGGCGCAACCGTCCACGACGGCGACCGACGCTGTCACCAACACCAAGGCCTACGGCGATCCGGACTGCGCCGAGAGCACGATGCTGTTCTCCATCGAGAGCATGCTGCAAGCTTGGTCGGACGGCACCCCCAACTATGGCATGCAGATCAGGGCGGTGAATGAGTCCGACATCACCAACTGGCGGATGTTCCGCTCCTCGGAGAACACCTCCGGCATGCCCGGCCCGATGATCACGGTCCAGTGGAACTCCTACCCGACCGTGCCGTCGGCCCTGTCGATCACTCCCAGCGCCGGCGGTACCAACGGCGGCACGTATGTCACCTCGCTGACCCCGACCCTGGCCGGCCTGGTCGGCGACGGCGAATGGGACACCGAAGAGATCGACTTCGAGGTCCTGCGCGACCCAGCCTACCCTGCCGAAGGCACCGGCACGGTCTGGTCAGGCGCGGTGACCGGCCTCCAACAGGGAGAGCTCGGTAAGATCCAGGTCCCGGCGGGCAAGCTCGCCGACGGCAAGCACTACCAGTGGCGGGCGCGCGCGTTCGACGGCACCGACTACTCCCGCTCCTGGTCAGCGCTGAAGAGTTTCACCGTGGATGTGACCGACCCGGTCGCCCCCACCGTGAGCGTGGCGTCCTACTCGGCGAACGTCTGGTCGGCCAAGCAGACCCAGCCGGTGACCGCCACCTTCACCACCTCCTCCGCCGACGGCTCGGGCTACTACTGGGGCCTGGACGACCCGTCCGCGCCGAACCTGGCCGCCGACAACGGCGGCGGCGGCAAACCGCTGACCGTCGGCATCGATCCCAAGCAGGGCTGGCACACCCTGTACGTCAAGACCCGCGACATGGCCCTGCGCACCTCGACGGTGACCGCCTACAGCTTCGGCGCCGGAGTGGGTCAGGTCACCAAACCCTTGGACGAGGACCGTACCCAGGCCGCGATCGCCCTGGCCGCCATAGCGGCCCCCGACCGCACCGGCGTGCGGTACGAGTACAAGGCCGACGTCAAGACCGACGCCATCTGGTCACCGATCCCCACCACCGATGTGACCGTACCCGGCTCGCCCACCCCGATCGCCGCCTGGCCCGTCACACGGACCGACACCAGCCAGCCCTTCGCAGAGTTGTACTGGGACGTCGCCCACACCATGCGCAGCGCCGGTCGCGGTGACGGCCCCGTCGCGCTGCGGGCCTGCTTCACCAGCGGCACCGCCGACAACTGCTCCGACCCGCTCAACTTCACCTTGGAACGAACCGCTTTCGGCGCCTCCTATGCCACCGCCTCTCTTGGGCCTGGTTCCGCCGCCCTGCTCACCGGTGACTACTCGGTCAGCGCCACGGACGCTGATGCATTCGGATTGTCTGTATCCCGTGGCCACACCACCCTGGCCCCCGCCACCGTCACCGGCGCAGGCGGGGTGTTCGGACCAGGCTGGACCGCCTCCTTCCCCACCGGCAGCTCGACCGTCGCTGGCAGCCAGTTCGAAGATCACACTGACAAGGGGTACGTGCTCTTCACAGGTCCTGACGGCTCTCAGCTCACCTACACGAAGCAGGCCGACGGCACCTACCAGGGCGTCTCCGACGCCACCGACGGATCCACGGTGGTCAAGGACTCACCCACCCAGTTCACCCACACCGACGCCGCCGGGGTCAAGACAACCTTCAAGGCAGCCGCGGTGGCCCCGACCGCCCCTGCACACCTTTTCGCCGCCACGGCGGCTCCGGCGGTTGCGGCGGTCAACGAGCCCGATCCGCTGGAGATCGGGGTGAAGTTCACCGCCGACCAGCCAGGGCTGATCACAGGGGTGCGTTTCTACAAGGGCACGGGGAACACCGGAGCGCACATCGGGAACCTGTGGACCACCTCCGGGCAGAACCTTGCCACCGGGACGTTCAGCGGCGAAACCGCATCGGGATGGCAGACGCTCACCTTCGCCGCACCGGTTCAAGTGAGTCCTGGCACGACGTATGTGGCGTCCTACTTCGCTCCGGCCGGACACTACTCCTTCACAGACAACTTCTTCAGCACGGCCACCGACAGCCCTCCGCTGCACGCCCCGGCCACTGCGGACGTGTACGGCGGCAACGGCGTCTACGGCTACGGGGCGGCCTCCACGTTCCCGTCCGGCAGCTACCACGGCGGCAACTACTGGGTGGATGTGGAGTTCGTTCCCAACCAGGGCGCACCTGACCCCGCCCTGTTGACCGTGAGCACCACAAGCCTGTTCGGCGTGGCCGCCACCCCAGGAACTGCGGCCTCCACCGACCCCGACCCGGTCGAGTTGGGGGTGAAGTTCACCGCCGACCAGCCGGGATTCATCACCGGAATTCGTTTCTATAAGGGGCAAGGAAATACCGGAACGCACATCGGGAACCTGTGGACAGCGTCAGGTCAGAAGATCGCCACGGGCACGTTCACAGAGGAGGCCACATCGGGATGGCAGACCCTCACCTTCACCGCGCCGATCCGGGTAACGTCGGGCACAACGTACATCGCGTCCTACTTCGCTCCCGCCGGGCACTACTCCTTCGACGGTAACTATTTCGCGACGGCGAAGGACAGCCCGCCGCTACACGCCCCGGCCACCAGCGCCGTGTACGGCGGCAACGGCGTCTTCTCCTACGGCACCGCCTCCCAGTTCCCCACCAGTTCCTACGGCGGCGGCAACTACTGGGTCGACGTCAACTTCGCTTCTGACTTGACCCGATGGGTCGTCAGCAGTGTCCGCGAACCCGGCCAGGAGAACACCACCACCTATATGCTTGACGGGCAAGGACGGGTAACCCGCATGCTCGCCCCGGTTCCGGCAGGAGTGGACTGCTCCGCAAGCCTGGTCGCCGGATGCAAGACGCTCGACATTACCTACGCATCGGCCACCACGGCAACGGGCATCGCTTCCGGCTGGGGTGACTATGCCGGGCTGGTCAAGTCGATCTCATACGCGGCCTATGACCCCGCAACCTCGGCGATGAAGTCCACGATTGTCACCACCTACGGGTACGACTCCACCGGGCACCTGCGCACGGTGACCGATCCCCGTGTTGCGCTGACCACGACGTACTACTACACCGGTGAGGGCCGACTGAGCCAGGTGACCCCGTCTGGCCTGGCCCCATGGCGGATGGAGTACGACACCACCGGCCGGATCGCACACGTCACGCGGACCAGCCCTCAAGGAGAGCTCACCCAAGCCATCGCCTACAACCTGCCCATCGGCGGCACTGGCGCTCCAATCGACCTGACCAGCACCCAGACCACCAAATGGGCACAGGCGACAGACCTTCCCCGCGTCGGCGCAGCCGTCTTCCCTCCCTCCAAGGTTCCAGCCCGCGCCGGGGACGGCACTTACACGCCCTCTTCGGGGGACTTCCCTTACGGTCGGCTTACCTACCTAGATGTGAACGGCCGCTCGGTCAACACCGCTGTCTATGGAGCGGGCGCCTGGCAGGTCTCCGCGACCCGCTACGACGACTATGGCAACACCGTCTGGGAGATCGGCCCGGGCAATCGCGCCCAGGCGCTTGCCCCCACCGCCGATACGGACCCCTACGCTGCGGGCCGTACCAGCTCCGCGGAGCGTGCTGATCTCCTCGCCACCATCACCACCTATGACGACTACGGCAACGTGGTCACCACCGACGGCCCCACCCACCGGGTCGCTCTGGCGTCGAGGACGGTGGTGTCGGGCCGCCAGCACACCGCCTACACCTACGACGAGGGCATGCCCTCGAACAACATCGCGTTAGGCCTGGTCACGACGACCAAGACCTCTCCGCGGGTGGCGGACGGCACGGCGGGCTTAACCGCCGCCGACACCCGGACGCTCAAGACTGGGTACGCCCCGATCGTCTCCGGGGATCCGTCCGGCTGGGATCTTGCCCAGCCCACTAGCCAGACCACGCTCGTACCTGGTGGCACCGACATCGTCCAGCGGGTCCGCTATGACGATGCTGGACGCCAGATCGAGCGGTGGATGCCCTCTTCGGCCGGTTCCGACGCCGGGACCACGATCACCACCTACTACACCTTCGGTGCAAACAGCGTGGCCGCGTGCGGGAACAAGCCCGAATGGGCCGGACTGGTGTGCCGTACCGCCCCGGCGGCACAGCCGACCGGCCAGTCGCTGCCGGTCACCACTACTAGGTACGGGTACTTCGGCGGCACCACCACAGTCACCGAGGACACAGGCAGCGTCGTGCGGACCAGCACGTCCACCTATGACGGGGCGGGCCGTGTCACCACCACATCGCTGAACGTGACTACCGCCTCGGCGGGTGGTACCGCGGTGCCGGATGTCACCTACACCTACAACCCAGCCACGGGATTGCAGACCGAGGTCACCGCCGGCGGTGCCAGTGTCAGCACCGCCTATGACACGTTGGGCCGGGTCACCTCCACCACTGACGCCGACGGCAACGCCTCCACAACCGGCTACGACGCGGCCGGCCGGGTGCTTACCGTCAACGACGGCAAGGGCACCTACACCTACACCTACGACGGAACCGACGCCGCCGGGAAGGTCGAGCGCCGGGGCCTGGTGACCTCGGTCAACACCGGTGGAGCTGGCACATTCACCGGCGCCTACACCGCCGACGGCGCCTTGGCGCAGCAGAACTTGCCCGGCGGGCTCGCAGCCTCCAGCAGTTATGACAACAGCGGCATGAACATCGCGCTGACCTACGCCAAGGCCGGCACCAAATGGCTGAACTTCTCGGCCGTTCCCGACGCCGACGGCCGGATCGTGCAGATGGTCAGTGCCCAAGGCAGCACGGAGGAGTACACCTATGATGGGGCGGGACGGCTGACCAAGGTCGCCGACACCTGGGGCACCCAATGCACCACCCGGATGTACGGTTTCGACGCCGATACTAACCGCACCAGCCTGACCGCCTACCCAGCCGACGCCGACGGGCTGTGCTCGACGAGCACCACCCCAGTCAGCCAGACCTACGGCTACGACCAGGCCGACCGCATAACCACCAGCGGCTACACCTACGACGCGTTCGGCCGCACAACCCAGGTGCCCGCAGCGCACGTCTCCGGAAGCAGCAACGTGACGGTCGGGTACTTCTCCAACGACATGGTCGCCTCGCTGACCCAAGGCAGTCAGTCCTCTACGTTCAACCTTGACCCGGCCGGCCGGATCCGGTCGATGACCACCACCGGCGGTCCGCGCCCCGGCACGGTCACCAACCACTATGCAAGCGGGAGCGACAGCCCATCCTGGATCACTGAGGCCAACGGCACCTGGACCCGCAACGTCACCGGCCTGGGTGGCCTAGGTGCGATCCAGACGAACGGCGGCATCACCACTCTGCAACTGTCGAACCTGCACGGTGACGTCATAGCCACCTGCGACTCCGGCACCGGCGCGACCGGCATCCAGGCCTACTTCGAACAGACCGAGTACGGCTCAGCCCGCCCCGACGCCACCAACCCCACGCGCTACTCCTGGCTCGGCACCGCCCAACGTTCCTTCGACACCCTGGCCGGCTTCGCCCTCATGGGCGTCCGCCTCTACAACCCCATCACCGGCCGTTTCCTTCAAGTCGACCCGGTCATCGGAGGCAACGCCAACGCCTATGAATACTGCGGCGCTGACCCCATCAACTGCCGAGACCTGGATGGAAAGCGCTCCTGCGGATGGATTTGCGAGGGCGTAGCATGGCTGGGGGGTAAGGCCCTAGGCGTGGCTTGCGCCGTGTCTGGTTTGGCCTTCATACTCTGCAATGGTGCTATGGCGGGGCTTGTAGAGGTCGGCAAGTACATCTATATGCGCTCGGATGGGTCTCAAGGAGGAATCAAGACGGGAGGGCTCCTGTCCAGCTTCTTCAAGGGGTTCCTCCTCGGGCTAGTCTCAAGTGCAGTGGTCAGCAAGCTCGTCAAGTTCTTAAACTCAAAGATCAGAACATTTATCTATAAGTATCTCGCTAAATACATTCCCCTCAAGGCCTGGATATACATAGACGACTTCATTTACAATATGGGCCAGAGGCTCTATAAGGGGGCACATAGACCCTGGTGACCCTAACAAGCGGAGTCCGGTGATCTAACTCGCACAGCGCTCACCGAAGGCGGAAAGTGTGTATGAATACACACTTTCCGCCTTCGGCTGCAGAGACGCAAATCGTTAGGAGTGAATGTTGGCGGAAGATAGTCAGAGCCAGGACGGATTCATCCGTCGTATAGACAAGGCATTAGGTGGCGACCATCCGCCAACACGTCGGCAGCGAGCGGCGGCCGAAAGGCCCTTCGTATGGGGAATAGGATGGGGGCTCGCCGGAGGCCTCGCGTTGTTCCTTCTCTTTTCTGCAACTTCATGGTACAATGGCGAGCGCCCAATTCCCTGGTTGCTGACAGCTATCATCGGCCTCGGAACAGGCCTTTCTTGCGGGCTCGTCTTATCTCTTACAGCACTGGTTGAACGTCGAAGGCTGCGGGGGCGCGGAGACCATCGCCCGCGTCACGGTTCCCGCTAACTCGACCTTCGCCATCTACCACTCGGTCCGTTGGGCACGAGCAGAAAGCCTGCCCGTGAACCTGGGCCGACGTTCTGTTCCCTCTGGTGGCCCAGAAAAGGTTGCCGCCGGTACTACATTCAGAGATCTTGAGGTAGCGGATCTTCACGTCGGCGGTAGTGGCTGAGCGTGGCACGGGCCTGGTGAACGCGGCGGAAGACGGACCAGGCCAGGACGTGCTCGATGGCGTTGGTGGCCCTCCGCTCGGGTCGGTGTCATAGGGAACACCGGCCCATGACGCCTTCCGACCTCATGAACCAGGCACAACGACGAGATCTGACCGATTTTGGCCCTACCAGGGAGACTTGCAGTGGCAGAGTCCCCTGGCCCGTCTCACCTCACACCGCCAGCACCAATCATCCACGCCGGCCCGGAAGCGGTTCGTCGAAAAGAGCGAACTCGTCATCGTCGGGAGCCTGAAAGATCTCCACATACTCCTCAAGCAACTCGCGGCTGACAGGGGCTGTCCCAGGCGCCCCTTCCCCGTTGCGGGCTTCGAGACGGCGGCACAGCTCGTCGATCGGCGCAGCAAGGTAGTGCAGTTCGACGGGAAGGCCAAGTACGCGGGCTCGCAAACGCTTCTCATCGCGCTCGGAGCGCGCCCAGAAGCCGAACTCCAAGATCACACTCTGCCCTAGCCTCAACAGATCCTGAGCATGCTCCCAAAACCGCCGCTCAAGCCGGTCGCGGGTGTTCACATCGAACAGGTCGACGCCGAGATCAGCCATCCATTCGTCCGGACACAGCCGCACCGCTGGAAGGTCTCTCGCCAAGCGCTTGGCCAGTGTCGTTTTCCCGGAGCCAGGCAGCCCGCACAGCAAGATCAACCTGGGTTCAGGGCTCACATCATCCATCAGGCGCCTCTACAGCACCGCAGCAAGGTCACTCCGGCATGCTCGCGCAACAGCCCCAAAGACGGAAATGTTTCCGTTGGGACAGACCCCACACGAGGCCCGCTTCTCAGCCTTGAAGCCACCGCTGCAGCCTGCCTACTTGCCTTACGTGGCTTAACGACCTTCAAGCGGCTGACCAGCTAGTTCGCTTGACAACCCCAGATAACCATGGCGCCGCCCGCCCTGCTCCAGGCCACCACCGCGCTAGAAGGGTCGGTGTCGGCGTACGGGTTCAAGTGCAGAGGCAGGTACGGACAGAAGTACACGAGGTTGTGTGCCACTTCTCCGGGGGCGATGATCAGGTACTGCGCCGCGGAGAAAGTGAGCCTCATGGGAAATGTGCTGCTGACTGGAGCCACCGGAGGGATCGGGACGGCGCTGGTCAGCGCGCTCGTAGAGGCCGGGCATCAGGTGACTGCCGTGGGGCGCGATGTCGGGCGGCTCAATGTGCGGGGGATCGAGGCGGATCTGGCTGAACCCGGGACGCTGGCCGCCGTGGGAGGGCTGGAGGACGCGGGGGAACTGGGGGATGTGCAGGCGCTGGTGCATTGCGCGGGAATCTCCCCCGTCGAGGCCGTCGCCGAGGCCGGCCCCGAGACGTGGCGGCGGACGCTGGCGGTGAACGTGGCCTCCGCCGCTGAGCTGGTACGGCTGACGCTGCCCGCGTTGCGGCGGTCCAGGGGCCATGTGATCTTCGTCAACGCCTCGCCCGGGATGACCGGTGTCCCCCGCTGGTCGGCGTTCGTCGCCAGCAAGGCGGCGCTGCGGGAGCTGGCCGATTCACTGCGTGAGGAGGAGGCCGCCCATGGGATACGCGTCACCACGGTCTATCCCGCAGCGACGGCAACCGACCTGCTGGGTGAGGTCAGGAGCGCCTTCGGGCGCCCGTATGATCCCGAGTTGTGCATCCGGCCGCAGACGCTGGCTGCGATGATCGTCTGGGTGCTGAGTGCGCCAGCTGACGCCTACGCCTGCGAGCTGGCCGTGCTGCCGTCGCCGCGCTGAGCCTCTTGCCGGGAGTGGGCCGCCGCCTACGCACCAAGTCTGTACGTCTACACGTACATGCCTGTGCACATCTACCTGTACACCGACAGTCGGCTCAGACGGGAGGAGGAACGGCCTCCCTGGTGCGCGACGCCTCGGCCCGCATCGCCAGATCGCGTAGCCGCTTGCGGACGTCGACTCCATTCCATGTGCCCACGTAGTGTGGTTCGCCGCCCTCGATGGCCATCGCGAGGGCGTAACCCGCGCGGAGCGGATCACCGGGAGGCGGCACCGTGCTGCGCTGGTCGTAGCCCGTGGCGGGGACGTCCCATACCAGGATCCGCCAGTCGGTGCCGTGCTCCTGATACTCCTCATCCAGGAAGTACTTCACCACCCCGGATGCCTCAGCGATCAGATGGCCGAGGTAGGCGCGGAAGGTAGCGCGGCCGAACACGCGCGGGCTGCCCACAGCATCGTCAACGACCCCGCGCCCGGCCGTCTGCCGCTCCCCGTTGCTGTAGTGCACCCACGACCACGAAGGGTGGCCGGGTTCGCGCGTCTGGATCACGTAAGCGTATTGGCCGCCGAAGGTCATGCCTCCGATGATGGGCGGCCTGTGCCTGGTGCGCCACTGGAACCGAGCCGTCGATGCAGCGTGCCTTCAGCGCCGGTCAGCGTGCCTTACGTGCCTGACATGATCATATCGCTCTGACCTGCGAGAAGATGTCAGGAACCCCAGATAGCCCTGGCCGGGTCCGGATGTCAGCCGCGTGGACGGCGCCGGTTCTCCGCCGCCGACAGCAGGCCAAGGATGGCGTGCTCCCGGTGGAAAGCATGCCACCGGGCCGCGAGCCCGGAGTCGGCGAACACCGCCAGCCCCGGTTCCGTAGTCGGAGTCAGCTGAAAGACGTCCCACCCGCCTGCCGCATCGGCAAACTGGACGGCGATGTCGAGAAAGCTCGGCCCGCGGAAGTACGCGACGTGGGTGCCATCGGTTGCCAGCGGGGTGCCGGACTGGTCCGAGACCAAGGTGCCGGCCGACTTCCGGAGCTCGAAGAACGCGTTCACCTGAGGCCGCACTTCGGTGCGCATGGCAGCCTTGACACGCTGCTCGTGAGTAGGTGGCTTCAGGCAGGATTGGTACGAGAAGTCGATCGAGGAGCCATCGGTGCGGACTACCAAGAACCCCTTGTAGTTGCCGCGAGGCGTCCTCATGACGCGAAAGCAGTCAACGCCCGAGCCGATTTTGGCATCTGCCTCCGGATGCATGTCGAGCAGGTCGCGCAGCAGCAGGTCATCGGCCTCTTGGTTCACCACGTCGCCTACCTCATACCGACTTAGAACGCCACGGATGGCTTCCTCCGCCGCGCCCTTCGTCGGGTAACGCCGCACGCCAATCCAGAAAACAGGCAAGCTCAACTCTCATCCGCTCGGAACCTCTCGGGAACACGCTAAGCCAACGCTTGAACCGTCGTCTGCTGAAACCCCCAACCTGATGCGCGCCGCCCCCCAGTTCGACCCGTTCTGTCGGTCGGCAAGGGCCGCATGAACCTCTGCCCGCCGCTGGCTCGCACCATCACGACGCTGGGCTCGGCCGCCGCCGCAGCGGCTGACCAGACCAGCCCCACCACCGAACTCGGGCCTCAACCGGAACCGCAAGCTCGGCCGAACAGCCTGGCACGCCTTCGATGCAAGATGCCTTCACGGCCGGTCAACGTGCCTTACGTGCCTGACAAGATCATCGCGCTCTGACCTGCGGGAAGAGACTAAGAACCCAAGATAACGATGGCAGCAGCACCAGCTCGCCGTTCGCGAGGGGGAACTGGCCTTGGCCCGGGAACAGGCCACCGCCGCGGGCGCGCACGAAGGCCGACCAGCGCGTCGAGGCGGCGCGGGCAATGGGGTCGCCGACGCCAGCCGTGAGAGGATCTTTGAACGGTGCACCCGGCTGGACGCCTCCCGCAGCCGCGACCGCGGCGGCCAGGGTCCTCCGCCTCCGGCGGCGCGCGGTTCGAGCTCTGGTTACCCCCTCACCGGCGCCTCCTAGGAGCTGTTTGACGTTCGGATCTTGGTGGGGTCCGGTAGCGGGCTGGTCATGGCTGATAGAACTCGGATGTGGCGCGCTTTGATGTGACCGA
>NZ_JBICTU010000059.1:0-21275 GCF_043197795.1 Sphaerisporangium sp. NPDC049003 | reverse complement strand
GCTTCGACCCCACGTCGCCGTTCGGCGGCTACAAGGAGTCCGGATACGGCCGCGAAGGCGGACGGCATGGACTGGAGGCGTATCTCGATGTCTGATCGGCGACTTACCGTGCGCAAGACCTACAAGCTGTTCATCGGGGGCGCCTTTCCCCGTTCGGAGTCCGGCAGGTCGTATGTCGTGACCGGCCCGGAGGGCGACTTCCTCGCCAACGCCTCCCGCGCCTCCCGCAAGGACGCCCGCGACGCGGTGTCCGCCGCCCGCAAGGCCTTCGCAGGCTGGTCCGGAGCCACGGCACACGGCAGAGGCCAGATCATGTACCGGATCGCGGAGATGCTGGAGGGCCGGCGGCACCAGTTCATCACGGAACTCGGCGCGGCGGGAACGCCCCCCGCCGCCGCCACGGCCGAGGTGGACGCCGCGATCGACCTCTGGGTCTGGTACGCGGGCTGGGCCGACAAGATCGCCTCGATCCTGGGTTCGGCCAACCCCGTCGCTGGGCCGTACTTCAACCTGTCCACCACCGAGCCGACCGGCGTCGTCGCGGTGATCGCGCCATCGGGCCCGCTGCTCGCCCTGGTCTCGGTGATCGCCCCGGTGATCGTCAGCGGCAACACCTGCGTGGTCGTGGCACCCGAGGAGGCTCCGCTGCCGTCCATCACCCTGGCCGAGGTGCTGGCCACCTCCGACCTCCCGGGCGGCGTCGTCAACATCCTCACCGGGAGCCGTTCAGAGCTGGCCCCCTGGCTCGCCTCGCACATGGACGTCAACGCCCTCGACCTCGCCGGCGCGCCCGCCGAGCTGACCGTCGCCTGCGAGCGGGCCGCCGCCGGAAACCTCAAACGCGTGCTGCGCCCGGCCGCCACCGACTGGACCACCGACCCGGGAACCGGCCGGATGGCCGCCTTCATGGAGACCAAGACCGTCTGGCACCCCACCGGCGTCTGATCTCGGGCGGCGAGACGGCCGGACGGCCGTCCGGCATCGAGAGCGGCCCGGGACCCCACCGGTCGCACCCTTAGCAATCTGGCTGGAGAAGATCGCATGAAACCCAATGGCGTGCTCGTCGTCGGGAGCATCACCGCGGATGTCACGGCGTTCAGCCGGCGGCTCCCACGCCGCGGCGAGACCGTGCTCGGCGACGACTGCACCCTCGTCCTCGGCGGCAAGGGCGCCAACCAGGCCGTCGCCGCCGCTCGCGCCGGGTCTCCCACATGGCTCGCCGGTTGCGTGGGACAAGATCCGTTCCGCGACATCGTCATGACCGGCCTGCGGTCTCACGGCGTCACACTGACGCAGATCCGCACGGTCGAAGGCCGCACCGGCGTCGCGCACATCCGCGTCGACGCCTCCGGCGAGAACGACATCGTCATCACCCCTCTGGCCAACGCCTCCCTCGGCACCGGGCTGGTCGACGACAGCATCCGGGCCGTCCGGGACGCGGTCAGCGTGCTCCTGCTCCAACTGGAGATCCCCACGCAGGTCACCTGCCACGCGGCGAAGGCGGGGGCGGCCGCCGGGCTGACGGTCGTGCTCGATCCGGCCCCCGCGCAGGAGCTTCCGGAGGACGTGTGGCGGCACGTCGACGTCGTCACGCCGAACGAGAGCGAGGCCGGCGCGCTGACCGGGATCCCGGTCACCGACCTGGAGTCCGCAGGGCGGGCGGCGTCCTGGTTCCTCGAACGCGGCGTCCGGCACGCCCTCATCACCCTCGGTTCGGGCGGCGCCCTGTCGGTCACCACCGCACGAACCCGCCATTTCCCCGCCTACCCGGTGACGCCCGTCGACACGACGGCCGCGGGCGACGCCTTCACCGGCTTCTTCGGTGCCGCACTCGCCGCCGGGCTGGACGACGGCACCGCGATCAGGCACGGCATGGCCGCGGGCGCGCTCGCCACCACCCGTGCCGGGGCCAGCCCTTCGCTCCCCGGCCGAGCCGCCGTCGAGACGCTGCTGACCAGTGCCGACCCCATCTTGGACCACGTCTCCTGAGCCTCCGCCACCCCGCTCGCATCCGACCGGTCAGGCGAGGACCGCCGACGGCTTTTGGTCGTTTCCCACAACTGGAGGCGCGTAGCCTGCGCTGTCTGCGACATGCCGCTACCAGCCGGTACAGGGAAAGGTGAACAATGCCGGGGGCGGACGTGTCGCGGCGCGCACATCATTGGTCTACAGGAGGGCTCGGTCGGTGTTCAGTCGTGTCGCCATCGTCAACCGTGGTGAGGCCGCCATGCGGCTCATCAACGCAGTACGGGAACTCGCCGCGGAGACCGGGACCCGGATCGAGACCGTCGCCCTGCACACCGACGTCGACCGCACGGCCACCTTCGTCCGCGAAGCGGACCTGTCCTACGACCTCGGCCCCGCGTCCGCGCGCCCGTACCTCGACCTGAAGGCGCTGGAGCGCGCGCTCGTGGAGACCGGGGCCGACGCGGCGTGGGTCGGCTGGGGATTCGTCGCGGAGGACCCGTCGTTCGCGGAGCTGTGCGAGAACGTCGGAGTCACCTTCGTCGGACCGAGCGCGGAGGCCATGCGCAAGCTCGGCGACAAGATCGGCGCGAAGCTGATCGCCGAGGAGGTCGGCGTCCCGGTCGCGCCATGGAGCCGCGGTGCGGTCGAAACCCTGGACGCCGCCCTGGCGGCGGCGGCCGAGATCGGCTACCCGCTGATGCTGAAGGCGACCGCGGGCGGCGGCGGGCGCGGCATCCGCGTGATCACGAACGACGCCGAGCTCGCCGACGCCTACGAGCGCACCAGCCAGGAGGCCGCGCGGGCGTTCGGCAGCGGCATCGTGTTCCTGGAGCGCCTGATCACCGGTGCCCGGCACGTCGAGGTCCAGGTGATCGCTGACGGCGAGGGCACCGCGTGGGCGCTCGGCGTCCGCGACTGCTCGGTGCAGCGGCGCAACCAGAAGGTCATCGAGGAGTCGGCGTCGCCGGTGCTCAGCCCCGTGCAGACCGCCGAGCTCAAGGCGTCGGCCGAACGCCTGGCCGTCGCGGTCGGGTACCGCGGCGCGGCCACCGTCGAGTTCCTCTACCACCCCGGTGACAAGCGGTTCGCGTTCCTCGAGGTCAACACCCGCCTGCAGGTCGAGCACCCGATCACCGAGTCCACCACCGGGTTCGACCTGGTCAAGGCGCAGCTTCGGGTGGCATCCGGCGGCAGGCTCCAAGGCGCGCCGCCGGCGGAGCGCGGGCACGCCATCGAGGCCCGGCTGAACGCCGAGGACCCCGACCGCGACTTCGCGCCCTCTCCGGGCCGCATCGTGCGGCTGGACCTGCCCGCCGGGCCGGGCATCCGCGTGGACACCGGCGTCAGCGAGGGCGACACCATCCCCGCCGCCTTCGACTCGATGATCGCGAAGATCATCGCCTATGGCCGCGACCGTGACGAGGCACTCGGCAGGCTACGCCGGGCGATGGCGCAGACCACGGTGATCATCGAAGGCGGCGCGACGAACAAGAGCTTCGTGCTCGACCTGCTCGACCAGCCCGAAGTGATCGACGCCAGTGCGGACACCGGCTGGATCGACCGCGTCCGCGGCGAGGGCAGGCTCGTCTCGCACCGGCACTCCGCCGTCGCGCTGGCGGCCGCCGCCATCGAGGCGTACGAGGAGGAGGAACGCGTCGAGCGGCAGCGGCTGCTGTCGACCGCGTCCGGCGGGCGTCCGCAGGTGCGGCACGAGAGCGGCCGGCCGCTGGACCTCAAGCTGCGTGGCGTCGGCTACCGCGTGCGCGTCGCACGGGTCGGAGCGCACCGGTTCCGCGTCGGCGTCCAAGCGGGTGACGACGTCCGCACCGCCGAAGTCGAGCTCGACCGCTTCGACCGGCACACCGGGCAGATCATCGTCAACGGCACCCGGTACCGCCTGCTCACCGGCACACACGGGCCGATCCACCTGGTCGAGGTGGACGGCGTGACGCACCGGGTCAGCCGCGACGAGGGCGGCGTCGTCCGCTCGCCCGCTCCCGCGCTGGTCGTCGCCACGCCGCTGAAGGCCGGCGCCGAGGTGGAGGCGGGCGCGCCGGTGCTCGTGCTGGAGAGCATGAAGATGGAGACGGTGCTGCGGGCGCCGTTCAGGGCGCGCCTTAAGGAATGCGTCGTGTCCGTGGGCAGCCAGGTGGAGACCGGTGCGCCGCTGCTTCGGCTGGAGCCGCTCGCCGGCGACGACGCCGAAGCCGAGGACACCTCGGCCGCCGGGTCCGTCGAGCTGGACCTGCCCGCCGCGCCCGGGAGGATCCCGGCGCGGGAGCGCGCCACGCGCGGCCAGGAGGACCTGCGCAGCCTGCTGCTGGGCTTCGACGTCGACCCGCACGACGAACGCCGGGTGCTCGACGACTACCTCGCCGCCCGACGGGCTGCCACCGAGGAAGGCCTCCGGCCGCTGGCCGAGGAAGTCGAACTCGTCGCGCTGTTCGCCGACCTCGCCGAGCTGAGCCGCAACCGCCCGGCGGGAGAGGACGGCGGCGGTGACGGTCACGTGCACAGCGCCCGCGAGTACTTCCACACCTACCTGCAGAGCCTCGACGTCGAGCGGGCCGGGCTGCCGGAGGCGTTCCAGTCCAAGCTCGCCAAGGCGCTCGGGCACTATGGCGTCACCGGGCTGGAGCACTCCCCCGAGCTCGAAGCCGCGGTGTTCCGGATCTTCCTCGCCCAGCAACGCGCGTCCGCCGACGCCACGGTCGTCACGACGTTGCTGCGCGCGTGGCTGCGCGAGCCGCCGCCGGACGAGACGCTGCGCGAGCCCGCCGGTCTCGCGCTGGAGCGGCTGGTCTCCGCCACCCAGGTCCGCTTCCCGGTGGTCGCAGACCTCGCGCGCGGCGTGGTGTTCGCCTGGTTCGGCCAGCCGCTGCTGCGCCGCAACCGCGCCCGCGTCTACGCCGACGTCCGCAAGCACCTGCGTCACCTGGACGCCCACCCGGACGCTCCGGACCGCGCCGAGCGGATCGCCGAGATGGTGCGCAGCACCGAGCCGCTGGTGCGGCTGCTCGGCCAGCGGCTCAACCGCGACGACCTGGACGACTCGATCATGCTGGAGGTGCTGACCCGGCGCTACTACGGCAACAAGGGTCTCACCGGCGTCCGCACCAGCCAGGTCGCGGGCTGCACGTTCGTGGTCGCCGAGCGCGCGGGCTCGCGCGTGGTCTCCTCCGCTGTGAGCTTCACAGCGCTGGGCAGCGCGCTGCGCGGGCTCGCGGAGCTGGCGCGCGGCGAGGAGGCCATCGACGCCGACATCTATCTCGCCTGGGAGCGGCAGCCGGAGGACTCCGACGCCATGGCGGCCGCGTTGCACGAGGTCATCAGGGCGCACCCGCTGCCGGACCAGGTCCGCAGACTCACCGCCACCGTCGCGGGCAGCGGCGGCGCGGTGATGCACCAGCACTTCACGTTCCGCCCGTCGACCACGGGGATGACCGAGGAGCGGCTGATCCGCGGCCTGCACCCGTACATCGCGCAGCGGATGCAGCTGGAGCGGCTGAACAGGTTCGACCTCACCCGCCTGCCGTCGTCGGACGAGGAGGTCTACCTTTTCCAGTGCGTGGCGCGGGAGAACCCGTCGGACGACCGCCTCGTCGCGTTCGCGCAGGTGCGCGACCTGACCGAGCTGCGTGAGCACGACGGCAGGCTCGTCGCGCTGCCGACGGCCGAGGACACCATCGCCACCTGCCTCGACTCGATCCGCCGCGCGCAGTCGCGGCGGCCGTCGAAGAAGCGCCTCACCACCAACCGGATCGTGCTCTACATCTGGCCGCCGAGCGACCTCACCCGCGCGGAGCTGGAGATGATCGCCGGGCGCGTGCTGCCGACGAGCGCGGGAGCCGGGCTGGAGGAGATCCTTTTGATCGCGCGGCAGCGTGACCGGAAGACCGGCGAGCTGACCAAGATCGCCGTGCGCATCTCCTTCGACGCCACCGGCGGCACCGAGCTGACCATCGGCGAGCCGTCGGCCGACCCGGTCGAACCGGTCGACGACTACCGGCAGAAGGTGCTGCGCGCGAGCGGCCGCAACACGGTGTATCCGTACGAGCTGACCGGGCTGCTCGGCGACTTCGCCGAGCACGACCTCGACGACGACCACGCGCTGGTTCCGGTCGACCGGCCCAAGGGGCGCAACACCGCGGCGATCGTCGCGGGCGTGGTCACCACGCCGACCCTGCGGCACCCGCAGGGCGTCACCAGGGTCGTGCTGCTCGGCGACCCGACGAAATCGCTCGGCGCGGTGTCAGAGCCGGAGTGCCGCCGGGTGATCGCCGCGCTCGACCTGGCCGAGCGGATGCGGGTGCCGCTGGAGTGGTACGCGCTGTCCTCCGGCGCCCGGATCTCCATGGAGTCCGGCACGGAGAACATGGACTGGGTGGCCGCGGCGCTCAAGCGGATCGTCGAGTTCACCCAGGACGGCGGCGAGATCAACATCGTGGTCGCGGGCATCAACGTCGGCGCGCAGCCGTACTGGAACGCCGAGGCGACGATGCTCATGCACACCAAGGGCATCCTGGTGATGACGCCGGACTCGGCGATGGTGCTCACCGGCAAGCAGTCGCTCGACTTCTCCGGTGGGGTGTCGGCCGAGGACAACTTCGGCATCGGCGGCTACGACCGGGTGATGGGCCCGAACGGGCAGGCGCAGTACTGGGCGCCGAACCTGGCCGCCGCCCGGGAGGTGCTGATGTCGCACTACGACCACACCTACGTCGCACCCGGCGAACAGGCGCCCCGGCGGGCGACGACGAGCGACCCCGTCGACCGCGACATCTCCGACTTCCCGCATGCCATGGCGGGCAGCGACTTCACCACCGTCGGCGAGATCTTCTCCGCCGAGGCCAACCCGGACCGCAAGAAGCCGTTCGACATCCGGACCGTGATGCGGGCGCTTTCCGACCAGGACCACCCGGTGCTGGAACGCTGGGCGGGCATGGCCGACGCGGAGACCGCGGTGGTTCGGGACGTGCATCTCGGCGGCATGCCGGTGTGCCTGCTCGGCATCGAGTCACAGGCGGTTCCGCGGCGCGGCTTCCCGCCCACCGACGGCCCGGACACCTACACCGCGGGCACGCTGTTCCCCCGGTCCTCGAAGAAGGCCGCCCGGGCGATCAACACGGCCAGCGGCAACCGGCCGCTGGTGGTGCTGGCGAACCTGTCGGGTTTCGACGGCTCGCCGGAATCGATGCGGAAGCTGCAGCTGGAGTACGGAGCCGAGATCGGCCGCGCGATCGTGAACTTCCGCGGGCCCATTGTGTTCTGCGTGATCTCGCGGTACCACGGCGGCGCGTTCGTGGTGTTCTCCAAGGCGCTGAACCCGAACATGACCGTGCTCGCGCTGGAAGGCTCGTTCGCCTCGGTCCTCGGCGGCGCCCCCGCCGCCGCGGTGGTGTTCTCCGGCGACGTCAGCGCCCGCACCGCGGCCGACCCGCGCGTGCGAGACCTGGAGGCCCGCGTCGCGGCCGCCTCCGGCGCCGACCGCGCCGTGCTGAGCGCGGAGCTCGACGAGCTCCGCTCGTCGGTGCGGGCGGAGAAGCTCGGCGAGGTGGCCACGGAGTTCGACCGCGTGCACAACATCCAGCGCGCGGTCGAGGTCGGCTCCGTCGACGCCGTCATCCGCGCCGCGGAACTGCGCCCCCGGATCATCGAGGCCATCGAGTCCCGCCTGTCCTGACAGCGCCGGCGGACGCGGCAGCACGCCGGCCACCGGCCCGCCACACCCTCCCGCTCATCTCGTGACGGGCCGGTCCTGGTCGCCCGGGGGAAAACCGAGGCCGGCACGTGCCAGGCCGGACTCGTAGGAGTACACCACCGCTTGCACCCGGTCGCGCAGCCCCAGCTTGGCCAGGACACGGCTGACGTGCGTCTTGACGGTGCCCTCCGTCACGTAGATGCGCGCGGCGATCTCCGCGTTGGACAGGCCGCGGGCGACGAGCGCCGGCACCTCGCGCTCGCGCTCGGTCAGTGCCTCCAGCGCCGTGGCCGTGGTCGGGGTCCCCGTAGTACTCGTCGAAAATCGGGCGGATATGGCTGACCAGCAAAGATCGGGTTTAGGTGCTGTCGCGGTTGCTGGTCATGCGGGCGGTGAGTTCGTCGGCGTTGGGTGTCCAGGCCCCTCGCTGGGCGTCGAGCCCGTCGAGGCGACGGTGGGTGCCTTCTTTGCTGGGCTTGAGGTAGCGCTGGAGGGTGCGGCGGTCTTCGTGGCCAGAGAGGTTCATCAGGTCGGCTTCGGTGGCGCCGTCCTCGCCCGGCCCCACCTCGACATCGAGGTGTGCCCGACCCGGAGCACGTTCCCTGGATCGACCCCCGACCCATCCGGCCTGGCGAACGGCCCGGTGTCAGCGGCTTCACCGATCAGAAATCCTCCGCCACGTCGTCAGTTCTGTTAGTTTTCGCACCGGTGGAAGGATTGATGACCATGACCGACACCAGACCGCTGGGCGCCGACGAAGCCACGTTCCTCGCGGCGGTCCGCTCAGGCGACACGGCGCGGTTCGCACTCATCACGGAGCGCCACCGGCGTGAGCTGCAGGTGCACTGCTACCGGATGCTCGCGAACTACGAGGACGCCCAGGACCTGACGCAGGAGACGTTCCTGCGAGCGTGGAACAAGCGGGAGTCGTTCAAGGGCCACGCGGCCCTGCGGACCTGGCTGTACCGAATCGCGACGAACGCCTGCCTCGACTTCCTGGAGAAGCGCAACGACCGCACCCCCGTACCGTCCGAGCTGCCGGACCCCGGCTCCGAGGTGCTGTACCTGCAGCCCTACCCCGACCGGATGCTCCCCGAGGACCCGCAGGAATCGGTGGTGGCGCGGGAGACGATCGAGCTGGCGTTCATCGTCGCCGTCCAGCACCTGCCGCCGCGGCAGCGGGCGGTGTTCATCCTGCGCGACGTCCTCGGCTGGCCGGCGTCGAAGGCCGCCGACGCCCTCGAGCTGACCATCGCATCGGTGACCAGCGCACTGCAGCGGGCCCGTGTGACGATGCGCGAGCAGCTGCCCGACCGCCGCCTCGACTGGCGGAGCCCCGCCACCCACGAGCTGTCGAATGACGAGCGCGGCGTGGTGAAGTCGTATATCGACGCCCATGAGCGCAACGACCTGGACGGGCTGATGTCCCTGCTGCGCGACGACCTGCGCTTCGCGATGCTGCCCGAGCCGGGCACCTCGGTCATCACGGCCAAGGACGCGGTGGACGGCTGGGTCTCCGGTGGGCTCTTCCAGCGCGGCCACGACGACTGGCGTTGTATCACCACGACGGTCAACCGCATGCCTGCCGCCGTGCTGTACCTCCGCACCCCCGACGACCCGGAGTACCGGCTATTTACCATCGCGGTCCTGCACATCATCGACGGGAAGATCACCGAGCTCACCGGATTCGACGCCACCGACAAACCATGGCTGGGCCTGCCCCCGACACTGTCATCAGACAAAGGCCCCATCGTCGACGAGTCCAGCGCACGGGCCGCCGTCACCGAAGTCACCGCGGAATGAGCACCCCGACCAGCTGAACACCACCGCGACAACGCGAACACCACCGCCCCGCCGGCGTTGCCGGCGGGGCATCTTCATGCCCGAAGAACATCGTCACGATCAACGACGCCGTCGCCCTCATCTCCAGCAAGTCGGTCAACAGCTCACTCGGAACGCAAAAAGGGGCCCGGGGAAGGTTCCCTCACAGCCGAGGGTCACGGTGAGCACGCCAGGAAGGATTTCGACCTGGCCTCACGAGCCCAGGACCTGGCCTCACGAGCCGAGCATCTGGCCCGTGCTCATCGCCTCGTCTCGTATCGGGTCAGCACCACGCCGCCGGGAAACGTCCGCGTCTCCACCAGGTTCAGGTTCACCCAGCTGTCCAGGGCCGTAAAGAACGGCGTGCCGCCGCCCACCAGAACCGGGTGGGTGACCAGCACGTACTCGTCGATCAGCCCGGCCCGCATGGCCGCTGCGGCAAGTGTGGCGCCGCAGATGTCCATGGGGCCGCCGTCTTCGGCCTTGAGCCTGGTGATCTCGGCGACCGCGTCGCCGGTGACCAGGCGGGTGTTCCAGTCGACCTTGTCGATCGTCGAGGAGAACACCACCTTCGGCATGTCCCGCCAGCGGCGCGCGAACTCGATCTCCGCCGGGGTGGCGCCGGGCTGCTGGTCGGCGGTCGGCCAGTGGGAGCTCATCCCCTCCCACAGCTTGCGCCCGTACAGCGCCAGGCCGGTCGCGTCCACCCGGTCGGACCACCACTGGAACAGCTCGTCGCTCGGTTCGCTCCAGCCGAGGTCGTCGCCGGGCGCGGCGATGTAGCCGTCCAGGCTCAGGTTCATGCCGAAGATCAGTTTCCGCATCGTGCCAGCCTTTCGTGAGTCGATCTCACACGTACAGACGGGCACGGCGCGGAAACCTAATCGGTGCGCGATCTGCGTCCGCAGGTAGTCCTCGCGTTCCGGACTCGGCACGGCGTACTCGGCTGGGCTCGAACACTGCCCACCGGATCTCGACTTCACCCTCGTACGGGCAGCGGCGCACCCAGGGCCGGCTCTCCCCGACCGCTGCTGCCGTCTGCCCGGACGGGAATGCCTTCCACGGCCACCTGCAACAGAGGCTGTCTACTTTCGCAGAGGCGTTGCGGTAGCGCTCGACGCGCTCGCTGCGCGAGCAGGAGTGTGAGCGATCTGGGTCCCCGAACGCCTGGTCACACAGCTACAGCGCCGGTCAGGCCCTCTCACCGCGCTGGAGATCGCCAACCGGTTCCCGACGCTGGGCATCTCGCTCGGCGACCAGCGGCCGCACGTGCCCGGCAAGATCCGCGAGTACCTACCTCTCCCAGCGCCGACGCGGCTTGGCGACCTCGGCCTTCACCGCGGCCGGGGACGCCTCCATCGGGCCGGTGGCCAGCCACCGCAGACGGGTCATGCGGATCTCCGGATCGGTGATCAGCAGCCCGTCCAGCGCGGCGCACCGTGCCTCGGTGAACTCGTGCGCCAGCCGGTCGAACGTCTCCCGCTGCGCCTCGGCGCGGGCGTGGGCGACCCGCTCGACCACGGTCACCGGTCCCGGACGGATCACGCGTGCCGAGATCAGGTACTCGCACCCGAGCCGGAACAGCAGGGTCGGCGAGTCGTGTTCCATCGCCCTGGCGAGCAGGAACTCGTCTAGTTCCTTGAGCTCCAGCGTGGTCGGCAGCCGCCACCCCAGATACTTCGCCACCAGCCGCAAATGCTCGGTCCGCGTCTTCGCCCGCCGCCCGTACGAGCGCAGCCCGGCCGGGTCGACGCCGAGCTGCTCGGCCAGCCTGGCCACCGCCACCGGCGGGGCCGAAAGCACCTTGTCCGGCACGAACCCCAGCCACGGTACATAACGCCACGGCCAAGCCGAGCCGGTCCGCCGGACCACGGCCCCGACCGGGATCGACGAACGCGACATCCGCCGGAGTCAGGGTGAAGAACCTCGCTAGCTCGTCCCTGCCAATCTCCGGGAACCCCCGCAGGCGCTTCAGCTCCTCGTCCGCGAACACCTGCGTCGCCAAGAAAGACCTCCCGCCAGGCCCACAGATTCCCAGCTCAGAAGCCTACCCAGCCATATCCGCCCGATTTTCGGCGAGTACTACCGGGACCTCGACGCGGTGAAGCTCAGCAACTACGACTTCCAGACCAGCATCGGCGTCGACACCATGGCACGCAAGCTCATCATGAGGCAGTAGTCGAGGCCCCTCCGCGACGACGGCCGATCTTCCCTCACTCCATGATCGTTGGACCCGTCTCCCCTCAGTGGCTTGAGGGCTTGGCGGGGCCCTCGCCCGCGGCGTCGGCGTAGCGGCGGGCCAGGCGCGCGAAGGCGTCCTTGAGCTCGGCCGGGCCGACGACCTCGATGCCGGCGTCGAACCTGCCGATGGTGGCGGCCAGGCCGGTCCATGACCACGAGCCCAGGACGAGCCGGCAGCGGTCCGGACCGAGCTCCTCGACCAGTCCGTCGCGGGTGTAGCGGGACACCGCGGCGGCGGGGAGGTCGAGGATCACCTCGCCGCGGCAGGGCCAGTCGGCAGAGCCGTTGGAGCCCCGGAACCTGCCGGCCACGAAGGCGGCCACCTCACCTCCGGGCAGCTCACGCGGGGTGAAGCGGGGCCCCGCAGGGGTGCGCGGGGTGATCCGATCGGCGCGGAAGGTGCGCCAGTCGTCGCGGTCGAGGTCCCAGGCGACCAGGTACCAGCGTCCGCCCCAGGCGACGAGGTGATGGGGCTCCACCCGGCGGGGCGGGGTCCGCACGCCGTCGTCCACCCCCGGCGGGGACGCGGGAGCGTACTCGAAGCGCAGCACCTCACGGGCGTGGACGGCGGCGCCGAGAGCCGCGAGCACGCTGCCGCCGACCTGTGGGTCCGGCCGGATCGCGGGGCGCTCGACCGCGGTGACCTGGAGGGTGTCGATCCGGCGGCGCAGCCGTGCGGGCATGACCTGCCGGACGGTGTTCAGCGCGCGCGCCGCGGCTTCCTCGACGCCGGCACCGGCGGTGGCGGCCATCTGGAGCGCGATGGCCAGAGCTACGGCCTGCTCGTCGTCGAACAGCAACGGGGGCAGCTCCGTACCCGCGTCGAGCCGGTATCCACCGTCGGGCCCCTTGAAGGCCACTATGGGATAGCCGAGCTCGCGCAGGCGGTCGACATCGCGGCGCACGGTGCGCGGGCTGATGTCCAGCCGCTCGGCCAGCAGCGCCCCCGGCCAGTCCCGGCGCACCTGGAGCAGCGAGAGCAACGACAGCAGTCGCGCGGAAGTCTTCGGCATGACTCCGATATTGCCCTGAGAAGCGGCCACATCCTGGCCGCTTTCCCTGTGATTCTCGTCGTGTGCCAGACAACGAGAACGACTGGAAGGGCCCGATCACCGTGAGCGCCACGACCACGCCTGCCTCAACGCTCGACGCCGAGCGAGGCGAGCTGCTCGCCGAGCTGGCGACCGTTCGATCCGCCCTGACCAATACCATCCGCGGGCTCAGCGACGAGCGACTCGCCGAGCGCCCTACGGTCAGCGCGCTGTGCCTGGGCGGGCTGATCAAGCACGTCGCCTCCATCGAGGAAGGGTGGATGCGCTTCGTGGCCGAGGGCCCGTCGGCGATGCGCTACGACCTGCCCGACGGTGTCACCTGGGCCGACCTCGCGGCCGGTACCGCACGCGAGGTCCCGCAGTGGGCGATCGACCACCAGAACGACTTCCTGATGTTGCCCGGCGACACGCCGGCCGGGATCCTCGCGCGCTACGAACAGGTCGCCGCCCGCAGCGAGGAGATCGTCGCCGCCGTCCCCGATCTGTCGGCCACGCACCCGCTGCCGGAGGCGCCCTGGCACGAGCCGGGAGCGGTGCGCAGCGTGCGCCGGGTGCTGTTGCACGTCATCGCCGAGACCGCCCAGCACGCGGGGCACGCCGACATCCTGCGCGAGACGCTCGACGGGCAGAGATCAACCTGACGGGTGCGCTCCGGGACCGGCACGGCCAGGACCAGGGCCGGCTTCCCAAAGCGGCCCCTGTCCGGGCGACCGTTCAGCGCAGCTCGTTGATGCGGATCAGGTTGCCCGCGGGGTCGCGGAAGGCGCAGTCACGGATCCCGTACGGCTGCTCGGTCGGCTCCTGGACGACCTCGGCGCCGCTGGCCTCCAGCCGCGCGAAGGCGCCGTCGAGGTCGGCGGTCGCCAGGACGATGCGGACGTAGCTGCCCTTCGCCATCATCTCGGCGATGGTCCGGCGCTCCTCCTCGGTGAGGCCGGGGTCGGCGGCCGGCGGCTCCAGGACGATCGACGTGCTGGGCTGGTCGGCGGGTCCGACCGTGATCCAGCGCATCCCGCCGTATCCGACATCGTTGCGGACCTCGAAGCCGAGGGTGTCGCGATAGAAGGCCAGGGAGGCGTCCGGGTCGGTGTGCGGAAGGAAGGTCTGGTGAATGGTGATGTCCATGCTGGTCAGGCTAGTAGTGGCTCGGTGACCTGCGCTTCTCGATTCCTGATCGGTCTGGTCACCTGTTCGGCGGCGCGCCACGGGACCCCCGCCGTCGCGAGGGTCCCGTGGCGCCGCGTCACAAGGTGCCGGCTCGTCAGCTCCCGTCCCCCGTGGGACGAGTCGAAACAGATGAGAGAACGCGAGGGGTCAGGTGCCGACGTAGGCCGCCAGGTGCTCGCCGGTGAGGGTGGAGCGGCCGGCGACGAGGTCGGCGGGGGTGCCCTCGAAGACGATCTGGCCGCCGTCGTGGCCGGCGCCGGGGCCGAGGTCGATGATCCAGTCGGCGTGCGCCATGACCGCCTGGTGGTGCTCGATGACGATGACCGACTTGCCGGACTCGACGAGCCGGTCGAGCAGGCCGAGCAACTGCTCGACGTCGGCGAGGTGGAGGCCGGTGGTCGGCTCGTCGAGGACGTAGACGCCGCCCTTCTCGGCCATGTGCGTGGCCAGCTTGAGCCGCTGCCGCTCGCCGCCGGACAGCGTCGTGAGGGGCTGGCCGAGGCTGAGGTAGCCGAGCCCGACGTCGGCGAGCCGGTGCAGGATCGCGTGCGCGGCCGGTGTGCGCGCCTCGCCGGCGCCGAAGAACTCCTCGGCCTCGGTCACCGACATCGCGAGCACCTCGCTGATGTCACGGCCGCCGAAGTGGTAGTCCAGCACCGATGCCAGGAACCGCTTCCCCTCGCACTCCTCGCAGACGGTGGCGACGCCGGCCATCATCGCCAGGTCGGTGTAGATGACGCCGGCGCCGTTGCAGGTGGGGCAGGCGCCCTCGGAGTTGGCGCTGAACAGCGCCGGCTTCACGCCGTTGGCCTTCGCGAACGCCTTGCGGATCGGGTCGAGCAGTCCGGTGTAGGTCGCCGGGTTGCTCCGTCGCGAGCCGCGGATCGCGCCCTGGTCGACCGACACCACCCCCGCGCCGGCGGGGATCGACCCGCGCACGAGCGAGCTCTTGCCGGACCCGGCGACGCCGGTGACGACCACCAGCACCCCGAGCGGGACGTCGACGTCGACGTTCCGCAGGTTGTTCGCGGTCGCGCCGCGGATCTCCAGCGCGCCGGTGGGCTTGCGCACGGACTTCTTCAACGCGGCCCGGTCGTCGAAGTGGCGGCCGGTGAGGGTGCCGCCGGCCCGCAGCCCTTCGACGGTGCCCTCGAAGCACACGGTGCCGCCCCCCGTGCCGGCGCCGGGGCCGAGGTCGACGACGTGGTCGGCGATCGCGATCGTCTCCGGCTTGTGCTCCACGACGAGCACCGTGTTGCCCTTGTCCCGCAGCCGCAGCAGCAGGTCGTTCATCCGCTGGATGTCATGCGGGTGCAGCCCGATGGTGGGCTCGTCGAAGACGTAGGTGACGTCGGTGAGCGAGGAGCCGAGGTGGCGGATCATCTTGACGCGCTGCGCCTCGCCGCCCGACAGCGTGCCCGAGGGGCGGTCGAGGCTGAGGTAGCCGAGCCCGATCTCGACGAACGAGTCGAGGGTGTGCCGCAGCGTCGCCAGCAGCGGCGCGACCGACGGTTCGTCCAGACCCCGCACCCACTCGGCGAGGTCGCTGATCTGCATCGCGCAGGCGTCGGCGATGTTGATCCCGTTGATCTTCGACGATCGAGCCGCCTCGCTGAGCCGGGTGCCCCCGCAGTCGGGGCAGGCGGTGAACGTCACCGCCCGCTCCACGAAGGCGCGGACGTGCGGCTGCAGCGCGTCGACGTCCTTGGACAGGAACGACTTCTGGATTCTCGGGATCAGACCTTCGTACGTCAGGTTGATGTTGTCGACCTTGATCTTGGTCGGCTCTTTGTGAAGCAAGTCGTGGAGCTCTGTCTTGGTGTACTTGCGGATCGGCTTGTCCGGGTCGAGGAAGCCGGAGCCGGTGAAGATGCGGCCGTACCAGCCGTCGACGGTGTAGCCGGGGATCGTGAGCGCGCCCTCGTTGAGCGACTTGCTGTCGTCGTACAGCTGAGACAGGTCGAGGTCGGTGACCGAGCCCCGGCCTTCGCAGCGCGGGCACATGCCTCCGGTGCGGGTGAAGGTCTGTTTCACGGTCTTGCCGTCACCGCGTTCGACCGTGATCGCACCGCTCGCTCGGACCGAGGCGACGTTGAAGGAGAAGGCGTTGGGCGAGCCGATGTGCGGCTGCCCGAGCCGGCTGAAGACGATCCGCAGCATCGCGTTGGCGTCGGTGGCGGTGCCGACCGTGGAGCGGGGGTCGGCGCCCATCCGCTGCTGGTCGACGATGATCGCCGTGGTCAGCCCCTCCAGCAGGTCGACCTCCGGCCGCGCCAGCGTCGGCATGAAGCCCTGCACGAAGGCGCTGTAGGTCTCGTTGATCAGCCGCTGCGACTCCGCGGCGATCGTGCCGAACACCAGCGAGCTCTTGCCCGAGCCGGAGACCCCGGTGAACACCGTCAGGCGGCGCTTCGGGATCTCGACGCTGACGTCCTTGAGGTTGTTGACCCGCGCGCCCTGCACCCGGATCAGATCGCGGCTGTCGGCGACGTGCGGCGCAGGCGACCGCGGGTCCGTCCTCGTGGCCATGCTCATTGTGTCTCCATCATCTTCTTGGGCGGGCCGCCATCGCGGTTTTCATCTGCGTCGACCGGCTCGATCTTGACCAGCTTCGAGTGGTATGTCGGGACGTCCTCGAAGCCGGTGCGCGCGGCGAACCGGTCACCCCGCTCCTGCGGCGGCGCGTCGATCATGGACGCGTCGCGGGTGTGGCGATGCTCGGTGTCGTGACGACGCTGGGCGCGGGAGCGGGGCCGGCACTCATCGGTCCTGAAGCAGCCCGAGGACGTTGCCATCGGGGTCGGTGACGGTGGCCACCAGCCTGCCGCCACCGACGTCGTGCGCGGGTTCCTTCACGGTGGCCCCGGCAGCGGTCACCTCGGCCAGCTTCGCCTCGATGTCCGGCACGTGCCAGTAGGCCACCGGTGAGGTCATGCTCTGCGGTCCACCGGCCGGCACCAGCCCGATGTGCTGGCCCTCGGCCTCGAAGCCGACGTAGTAGGACCCGTCGAACTGCGGCGCTATGCCGAGCAGGGCGGCGTACACCGCCTTGGCCGTCGCCAGGTCGGAAACGGGATGCAGCACGGTCTTGATTCCCTGGGTGGAAGAGCCGGTCATGGTCACTCCTGAAGTCGTGGGTCTGGTCGGGATTGTCTGGCTTGAGGGCGAACGGGGGGTCGCGAATCGACGGCCCTTTCGCCCCGGGTCGCGGTTTCGCCGTTGGCCGTTCGTCTTAACCGGGCCCAGCCCGCGAGAAAAGGAGGATCACCGGGGCCGTCTCCGGGCGATCGCGATGGAAGGCATGGGAGGCGTCCGGGTCGGTGTGCGGATGAAAGGTGATGTGCATGGTGGTTCAGGCTAGTTGCGGCTCGTTGACCTGCGCTTCTCGATTCCTGATCGGTCTTGTCACCTGTTTGGCGACGCACGACGGGATCCCCTCCGTCGCGCGGGTCGCGTGGCGCCGGTAGGTGCTGGGCGGCACGCCGACCAGCTCGGTGAAGCGCGTGCTGAAGGTGCCCAGCGACGAGCAGCCGACCGCGAAACAGACCTCGGTGACGCTGAGGTCGCCACGACGCAGCAGCGCCATCGCGCGCTCGATGCGCCGCGTCATCAGATACCTGTACGGCGACTCACCGTAGGCGAGCCGGAACTCACGGCTGAGGTGCCCGGCCGACATGTGCGCGCCGCGGGCGAGCGCCTCGACGTCCAGCGGCTGCGCGTACTCCCGGTCGATCCGGTCGCGGACGCGCCGCAGCCGTGCGAGGTCACGCAGGCGCTGCGCCGCGGCGGGGCTGCCGGCCACCTGCGAGATCGCCCCGGTCGCGCCGGAGTCGCCCTGCGCCGCCGGCGTCCCGCCCGACTCCCCGTCCCTGGCCCGGCCTGCTCCGCTCACGTCCTTGACCTGCTCAAAGCCTGAGGTTTCCGCCCACTTGCCCCACGCTAACACGTCTCATCAGTGGTCAATCCACGGCAGGTCAGGCACCGTTCTCGTCCGCTGGGACGGGGACCAGTTCGGCGAGCAGCGCCCGTACCCGGGTGTCGATCTCGTCGCGGATGAGGCGCACCCGCTCAACGCCCTGCCCGGCCGGGTCATCGAGCTGCCAGTCCAGGTAGCGCTTGCCGGGGAAGATCGGGCAGGCGTCGCCACAGCCCATGGTGATGACCACGTCGGCGGCTTGGACGGCGTCGGTGGTGAGGGGTTTGGGGAACGCTTTGGTGAGGTCCAGGCCGAGTTCGTTCATGACGGCGATGACGGCCGGGTTGATGGCCTGGGCGGGCGCGGATCCGGCCGAGCGAACGGTGACCCTGCCGCCGGCGTGGTGGTCGAGCAGGGCGGCGGCCATTTGGGAGCGTCCGGCGTTGTGGACGCAGACGAACAGCACCTCGGGGAGGTCGGACACGAGTGCTCCTTTGGATCAAGACGGCGGCGCGTAGCCGGTCGGCGGTGAGACGGCGGCCAGGGGTGGGCAGATGGGGGCGGCCTCGGGCGCCGTGGCTGAGCGGGTCATCAGAGTCGTGCACCGGCTCGGCGACGGTCGCTGGGGCGAGGGTCCCGGCGTGGCGCGCGGCCGGCGAGCCGCCGGCGCAGCGCGAGGGAGACGTAGACGAGGGCGACCAGGACGGGGACCTCGATCAGCGGGCCGACCACGCCGGCCAGGGCTTGGCCGGAGGTGACGCCGAAGGTGGCGATCGCCACCGCGATGGACAGCTCGAAGTTGTTCCCGGCGGCGGTGAACGCCAGCGTCGCGGTGCGCTCGTAAGCGAGGCCGACCAGGCGTCCCAGGGTGAAGGCGCCCGCCCACATGAGCGCGAAGTAGGCCAGCAACGGCAGCGCGATCCGGGCCACGTCCAGCGGCTTGGAGGTGATGGCGTCACCTTGCAGGGCGAACAGGATCACGATGGTGAACAGCAGTCCCCACAACGCGGCCGGGCCGATCTTCGGCAGGAACCGGGTCTCGTACCATGGCCGGCCTTTGGCCCTCTCCCCCAGACGGCGGGTGAGGTACCCGGCGGCCAGCGGGATGCCCAGGAAGATCAGCACCGAGCGGGCGATGTCCCAACTGGAGATGTCCAGCGCGGCGGTGGACAAGCCGAGCCGGCCCGGCAGCAGGTCGAGGTAGAACCAGCCGAGCACCGCGAACGCGACCACCTGGAAGACGCTGTTGAGCGCGACCAGGACGGCGGCGGCCTCCCGGTCCCCGCACGCCAGGTCGTTCCAGATGACGACCATGGCGATGCACCGGGCCAGCCCGACGATGATCAGGCCGGTGCGGTAGGCGGGCAGGTCCGGCAGGAAGATCCACGCCAGGGCGAACATCAGCGCCGGGCCGGCCACCCAGTTGAGCACCAGCGAGGTGAGGAGCAGCCGCCGGTCACCGGTCACCGTCTCCAGCCGGTCATAGCGGACCTTGGCCAGCACCGGATACATCATCACCAGCAGGCCGAGCGCGATCGGCAGCGAGATGCCATCGACCCGCACGGCGTCCAGGGCCGGTCCCAGGCCGGGGACCGCCCGGCCGGCCACCAGCCCGATCGCCATCGCGGCGGCGATCCACACCGGCAGCAGCCGATCCAGCGTCGGCAACCGGCCGACCACCTCCGTCGCGTCGGTGGCGGCGGTTTGGCGGGTGCCGGTCACGCCATCGCCGTGACGCGCGGCCCCAGGATCGCCGACAGCCGCTCCAGCACGCCCGGGTTCGCCCAGTAGTACACCCACGTGCCGCGCCGCTCGCAGTCGATCAGCCCCGCTTGGCGCAGCACCTTCAGATGGTGGCTGATGGTCGGCCCGGTGAGGTCGAAGGCGCCGGTCAGGTCGCACACGCACGCCTCGCCGCCCTCGTGGCAGGCGATCAGCGACAGCAGGCGCAGCCGCACCGGATCGGCGATCGCCTTGAACAACGGTGCCAGCTCCGCGGCCTCGGTGCCGCTCAGCGGCTCGCACACCAAAGGCGCGCAGCACGCCTGCCCGGCCTGGCCGGTCCCGGCCGCTTCGAGGACCGGCAGCAGTTGTTTCGACATACCTCTAAGTTGACAGATTTCTAAGCAGTAGCGCAAGCTGGGGAGACCCGCTGAATAGATGTTCATCTAAACAAGGGCGGTGACGGCCACCGCCCGCTCGCACCCGTGGAGGATCACCATGTCCCGCGTACAGCTCGCCCTGCGCGTCTCCGACCTGGAAGGCTCGATCGCCTTCTACTCCAAGCTGTTCGGCGTCGCGCCGGCCAAGCGCCGCCCCGGCTACGCCAACTTCGCCATCGCCGAGCCTCCGTTGAAGCTGGTCCTGCTTGAGGGCGAGGAGGGCCAGGAGACCCGCATGGATCACCTGGGCGTCGAAGTCGAGGACGGCGACCAGGTCACCGCCGCGACCCGGCGGCTCACCGACGCCGGGCTGGCCACCTTCACCGAGAACGACACGTCCTGCTGCTACGCCCTGCAGGACAAGGTGTGGGTCCGCGGACCCGGCGCCGAGCCATGGGAGGTCTACGTGGTCAAGGCCGACGCCGACACCCTCGGCAAGTCCGCGGCCGCCGATCAGGACCCCGCGGCCGCGTGCGCCTGCGGCCCGGCCCACGGGTGCTGAAGCCGGAGACGACAAGACGGGCCGGATCTCGCCCGTGGTGCGGCGTGTGGTCGCGCCGGGGAAGCAGGAAGGGGGTGATCAGCATGAGAAGACCGGCGACGGCGATCGCGGCGCGGGGGCCGGTGATGCCGGCCAGCAGGCCCCACAGCCCGGTCATGACCGCGACGGTCGCCTTGCTGGTGACCGACCACGCTGAAAGGGTGCGGGCGATCCGGTCCGTCGCCGTCTGGTCGAGCCGGTAGGTGGCGAACACCGGGCTGAACACTCCCATGCAGGTGATCAGTCCGAACTCGACGGCCATGACGAGCACGAGCCCGGCCACGCCGGGCCGGATGAAGGCCAGCCCGAGCGACCAGCACGCGCGCAGTGCCCCGGCGGCGAGCATGACCTTGTGCCGCCCGAACCGTGCGACGAGCGGGCGGGCCAGCCGTGAGCCGATGATGCCGCCGACGCAGGGCAGGCCGAACGCGAGGCCGTACTGCCACGGCGCGAACCCGAGGTCGCTGAGCATGAGGACGGCGAGCAGTGGCGAGGTCGCAAGGATCAGGCCGTTGACCAACACCGTGTTGAAGAACAGGAGACGCAGGGCCGGGTGGGTCAGGATGTACCGCCACCCTTCGAGCAGGTCGCCGGGCCGGAGCCGCGGGCGGCGGGGGGCCGGGGGGGCGGGGGGGGGGGGCGGGGCGGCCGCGCCCCCCCCCGCGACGGCGGGGGGGGGGAGATAAAAAACAAACTAAACCACCAC
>NZ_JBICTU010000058.1:0-22012 GCF_043197795.1 Sphaerisporangium sp. NPDC049003 | reverse complement strand
CGGTCACATCAAAGCGCGCCACATCCGAGTTCTATCAGCCATGACCAGCCCGCTACCGGACCCCACCAAGATCCGAACGTCAAACAGCTCCTAGGGGGTGGCCTTGTCGGGACGCTCGGAGATGCGGATGGCGTTGACGATGGGATCGCCGACCCGCTCGGCGAAACGCACGTTGAGCTGGCCGTCGGTGACCTTCACCGTGTACTGCCGGTTGACGGCGGTGTACGTGCCGGCCTCCAGGGCCAGGTCCAGCGCGGGGATCGCGAGCTGGCCCTCGATGATGACGTCGAAGACCCGGCGGCCCTCACGCATGGCGCGGGTCTCGGCGAAGCCCAGCTCGACGGTGTAGGTGCCGTTGGGCACCTGGTCGAACCGGTACTCCAGCATCTTCTCGCGGGCGCGCTTGAACAGCTCCTGCTCGGTGGTGCCCGCGATCGGCTTGCTCGCCGTGCTCGTGCTCGTGCCGGTGCCCACGTAGCCGGAGCCGCCGGCGACGTACTTGCGGTCGGCGGACCAGCGGTCGCCGGCGGCGTCCAGGAGGTCCTTGGTGGCGCCCACGTCGATGGCCACCTGGTGCTTGGGCACCACGACCGTCACGAGGACCTCGATCTGCGGGTTCCGGCCGCTCGACGAGCGCACCAGCAGCTTGCCGGAGCGTACGGTGCCCGGCTGGACGCCCGCGCTGGAGGCGGTGACCTTCAGCGTCACCGACTTGCCCGGGGCGAGATCGCCGCCGGCGGGCGTCACGGCCAGCCAGCTCTGGGCGGGATCGGTCACGACGGTGTAGGCCGTGGCGGCGCCGAGGTTGGACAGCACGACCGTGCCCGACCTGGTGGACGCGGCGGGCATGACCAGGGTCACCTCGCCGACCGAGGCCGTCACGCGGCCGGTGGCCAGGGCGGTGTCGACCCGGGTCACGGCCCCGGCGGTGATGGTGACCTCCTGGCTGAAGGTCCCGTAGTCGGCCTTGGAGACCTCGACGCGGTAGTCGCCCACGAGGACCTGCCCGAGGAACGTGCCGTCGTCCCCGGTGGTGTAGGTGGCCACGTCGCCGACCTTCACCGTCGCGCCCGGCACCGGCCTGCCGTCGTTGGCGTCGGTGACCGTGCCCCTCAGCAACCCGTGCCGGCTCGCGGCGAAGGTCAGGCTCTGGCCCTCGACCAGCGCGGCGCTGTTGAAGGAGTACTGCAGCGCGTCGGTGCCGCCCGCGCTCTCGATGCCGATCGTGGCGCTGTTCCCGGCGGCTCGCTCGTTGGTGATGCCGCGATAGCGGAACCCGATCGAGCCGTCCTCGCCGAGCAGCGCCGAGAACGAGACGCGCAGGCCGGCGTCGGAGTAGAACCGGGCGTCACGCCACTCGATGACGAACGTCCGCTTCGGCGCGGTGCCGACGGTGGCGGTGTAGACGCCGGACCGGTCGTCCAGCACCAGGTCGTCCCAGTAGGGGTAGAGCGCCGCGTTGGGCGCGGTGGTGGAGGGCAGGGACCCGTTGGTCGCCGTGGTGCTGCTCGCGGCGAAGCTGACGAACCCGTTACTGCTGATCCAGCCGCCGGTGTAGGCGCTGCCGTAGAAGGGGAAGGCGAACGGCAGCGTGATCTGCTGGGCCGCGTCGTCACCGGTGAGCGCCTGCTTGACGGTGCCCGCGACGAAGGTCTCGGAGGCCGCCGTGCAGGTGTACCCGAAGGTGTCGGCGCGGCGCGGCAGCGCGATGTCCTTGGTCAGGTCGCCGTTCACCGTGATCGGCACGGTGAGGCCGCCCGCGCATCGAGACAGCGGGGTGGTCCTCAGATCGTAGGAGCCGTTCGGCAGGGTGAGCCGGTACCGGCCCGTGGCGTCGGTGACCCCGCTGACCGGGGTGCCGACCGCGGTCACCGTGGCGCCCACCTCGGGGGCGCCCCCGGCGGTGACCGTTCCCGACACCGTGCCCGAGGCCTGTGGCGTCAGCGTCACGTCCTCGGTGGCCGTCTGGTCGGCCACGATGGTGACGCTCGCGGTGGCGTCGCCGTACCCGAACTTCTCGGCGGTGAGCTCGTAGTCACCCTCCAGCAGGCGGGGCAGCGCGTACGTCCCGTCCTGGGCGGTGGTGATCGTACGGCTCAGCGGCCCGGTGACGGTGACGGTCGCCCCGGCCACCGGCGAGCCACCGGCGGTGACCGTGCCCGTGAGCCCGCCGAGCGCCCCGGTGGGAGCGGCCTGGACCGCCGCGAAGGCGTCGAGCCGGCCCTCGCCCCAGATGTTGTTGTCCGCGGCGGTGCCGCCGCAGCGGGTGTCGTCGACGTCGATCGCGGTGCGGTCGAGCAGCGCCCTGGTGCCGGCGATGTCGCCCTGCAGGGCGGGGGAGGCCGACCACATCAGCGCCACGGTGGCCGCCAGGTGCGGGCTGGCCATCGAGGTGCCGGAGAAGCTGTCGTACCCGCCGGGGATGGACGAGCGGACGTCCACGCCGGGCGCCGCGATGTTGGGCTTGATCTCGCCGCTCTCGCCGGAGCCGCGGGTGGAGAAGCTCGCGATGGCGTTGTTGACGTCGAACGCGCCCGCGCTGTAGCTGGAGATGTACTGGCCGGGCGAGCCGCTGGAGTTGCAGCCCGCGCCCGTGACGTTGCCGTTGGCGAAGGCGGGGAAGATGCCCGCCGCGACCCACGCCTCGACGATCTCCTTGTACCAGGGGTCGAAGCCCGCCCCGCCCCAGGAGTTGTTGACGATGTCGGGCGCCAGGTCGGGGCGCGGGTTGTGGCCGTTCAGGTCGGTGGGGGCGAGCATCCACTGACCGGCGGCGAGCAGCGAGGCGTCGGTGCAACTGTTCGTCTCGCACCCCTTGGCGGCGATCCACTTGGCGCCGGGAGCCACCCCGATGGTGTTGGCGCCGCCGTCGCCGCCCACCATGGTGCCCATGGTGTGGGTGCCGTGGTCGTTGTTGTCGCACGGCGCGGCGCTCGGGCACACCCCCGCCGGGTCGAACCAGTTGTAGTTGTGATCGAGGGTCCCGTCGGGGTTCCTGCCGCGATACTGGGCGGCCAGCGCGGGGTGGTCGAACTGCACGCCGCTGTCAATGCTCGCCACGACGATGCCCTCACCGCGGACGCCGAGCTCGTTCCACACCCGTGGGGCGTTGACGCGGTCGATGTTCCACTCGGTTCCCTGGATCTTCGCCACGGCCTTGCCCGGTAGCGGCTCGGGCAGCTTGGTGACGTGGGTGGGTTCGATGCCCTCCACCTCGGGCAGCTTCGCGATTTCGGAGGCGAGCTTGGCGTCGCCGGTCACCTGGACGGCGTTGGCGATCCAGAACGGGGTGAACTCGGCACGCTGGGCGGTGAGGAGCGCGCGGAGGCCCGCCTGCGACGAGGCGGCCAGCTCGGTCTTGGCGCGGTAGACCTGCTCGGCCTTCTCGGTCTTGGTCTTGGCCCGGCGGGCCGCGCTGAGGTCGGCGTCGCTCTTCAGGCGGACCCAGAAGGTGGCCTTGTCGTCCGCCGCGAGCTTCGCGAGGACGGTTTTGTCGATCTTGTCGGGGTCGGGTGCGGCCTGGGCCACGCCCTGGGGGAGCAAGAGGGCGAGGGCCGTGAGCGTCCCGGCCAGGACCGCTCGCCAGCGTCGGGGGGCGATGGACACACGATCTCCTTCACGCCGGGCGGGGGTGTCCCGCCGGGGAAAGTGACGTGGGCTATAGGTGATCTTTACAGCCCACGTGGAGAATCGTGAATGGATCTTGTCGTCTTTTCAAGGACTTGACTCGCATAAAAAATGATTTGTCACAAAAATTAACCCGAAAGGGAGATCTACTCCGGGCCGTACGAGGAAGGCCCCGCCAGCGCGGGGAAGCCGGTCAGAACCCCTGGGCGAGGCGGTAGTACGCCTGGTTCCAGCGCAGCTCCTGGGAGAACCGGCGGGAGGTGGTGTCGGCGTCGATGAGGACCAGCTCGACGCCGAGCATGTCGGCGAGGTCGGTCAGCTCCTCGGCGCCGACCGCGGCGGACAGCACGGTGTGGTGCGGAGCCCCGGCCGTCAGCCAGGACTCGGCCGAGACCCGCAGGCTGGGGCGGGGCTTCCAGACGGCGCGGGCGACCGGCAGGCGCGGCAGCGGCTCGGCGGGGCCGACCACGTCGATCTCGTTGGCCACCAGCCGGAACCGTTCGCCCATGTCGGCCAGGCCCACCACGATCGCGGGCCCGGGGCGGGCGTCGAACACCAGCCGCACGGGGTCCTCGCGACCGCCGATGCTCAGCGGGTGGATCTCGCACGACGGCGTGCCCGAGGCGATGCTCGGGCAGACCTCCAGCATGTGCGCGCCGAGGATGACCTCCTCGCCCGGCGTCAGGTGGTAGGTGTAGTCCTCCATGAAGGAGGTGCCGCCTTCGAGCCCCGCCGACATGACCTTCAGGGTGCGCAGCAGCACCGAGGTCTTCCAGTCGCCCTCGCCGCCGAACCCGTAGCCGTCGGCCATCAGCCGCTGGACGGCCAGCCCAGGAAGCTGCCGCAGCCCGCCGAGGTCCTCGAAGTTGGTGGTGAACGCCTTGAAGCCTCCGTCCGCGAGGAAGCGGCGCAGGCCCAGCTCGATGCGCGCCGCGTACCGCAGCGACTCGTGCCGCTCCCCGCCCGCCCGCAGCGCGGGGGCGACGAGGTAGCCGTCCTCGTACTCCTTGACCAGAGTGGTCACCTCCGCGTCGGAGGCCGCGGCGACCGCGTCGACCAGGTCGTTGACGCCGTAGGTGTTCACCGAGACGCCGAACCGCAGCTGCGCCTCGACCTTGTCGCCCTCGGTGACCGCCACGTCGCGCATGTTGTCGCCGAACCTGGCCAGCTTGAGCGAGCCGACCTCGGCCCGTCCCGCCGCGGCCCGCGCCCAGGCGGCGACGCGCGCCACCACCGCGGGGTCGCTCACGTGCCCGGCCACGGTCTTGCGCGGCACGCCGAGCCTCGACTGGATGTAGCCGAACTCGCGGTCGCCGTGGGCGGCCTGGTTGAGGTTCATGAAGTCCATGTCGATGGAGCTCCACGGCAGTTCCCTGTTGGCCTGGGTGTGCAGGTGCAGCAGGGGCCTGCGCAGCGCGTCCAGGCCGGCGATCCACATCTTGGCCGGTGAGAAGGTGTGCATCCACGCGATCAGGCCGCCGCAGTCCTCGTCGGCGTTGGCCGCCAGGCACACCTTGCGGATGGCCGCCGCGTCGGTGAGCACCGGCTTCCAGACCACCTCGAAGGGCAGGGCCCGGTCCAGGGCCCCGGCGATCTCCCGGGACTGGCCGGCCACCTGCCGCAACGTGTCCTCGCCGTACAGGCCCTGGCTGCCGGTCAGGAACCAAAGCTTCACAGGTGACTCCTCTGTCCATAGACGTTCTGGTAGCGGTCGTGCAAACGGTCGACGTCGGCGGGCGCGATCGGCAGCGGCTCGCCGAGCTGCCGCGCCACGTGCACGGTGCGCGCGACGTCCTCGCACATCACGGCGGCCTTGACGGCGGCCTTCGGCGAGTCGCCGATGGTGAAGACGCCGTGGTTCCGCATGAGCACGGCAGGGGAGCGGTGGCCCTCCAGCGTGCTCACGATGCCCTTGCCGATGTCGTCGCCGCCGATCAGGGCGAACGGCCCGACGGGGATCTCGCCGCCGAACTCGTCGGCCATCGCGGTGAGCACGCAGGGGATCGCCTCACCGCGCGCGGCCCACGCCGAGGCGTACGTGGAGTGGGTGTGCACCACGCCGTTAACCTCCGGCAGGTGGCGGTAGGCGTAGGCGTGCGCCGCGGTGTCGCTGGAGGGCGAGAAGCCGCCGTCCACGAGGGTGCCGTCGAGGTCGCACACGACCATCGCCTCGGGGGTCAGGTCGTCGTAGGAGACCCCGCTCGGCTTGATGACGAACAGGTCGCCGCCGGGCGCCCGTCCGGAGACGTTGCCCGCGGTCCAGGCGACGAGGCCGTAGCGCACCAGCTCGGCGTGCAGCCGGCAGACCGTCTCCCTCAGCTCTTCCAGCATCATGCCCTGGCCTCGTCCCTGATCGCGCGGAGCCGGTGCAGGAGCTCCCCGTCGGCGAAGTGGTCGTGCAGCAGGCGGTACTCGGCGTACAGCCGGTCGTAGGCGCCGGCCCGCTCGGGGTCCGGCACGTACGCGGCCGTCGTGCGCTTACCCATCGCGGCGGCCGCCGTCGTGATGTCGTCGTGGGCCCCGGCGGCGACGGCGGCGTGGATCGCCGAGCCGAGTGCGGGCCCCTGCTCGGAGCCGATGACCGACAGCGGGCGGCGCAGCACGTCGGCGTAGAGCTGCATGAGGAAAGGGTTTCGGAGCAGCCCGCCCGCGACGACGAACTCCTCCACGGGCACCCCCGAGGTCTCGAACGTCTCCACGATGACGCGGGCGCCGAACGCGGTGGCCTCGATGAGCGCGCGGTAGACATCCTCCGGCCTGGTGGCGAGCGTCTGGCCGACGATCACGCCGGAGAGGTTGTGGTCCACCAGCACCGAGCGGTTGCCGTTGTGCCAGTCGAGCGCGACCAGGCCGTGGGCGCCCACCTTCTGCGCGGAGGCCAGCGAGGTCAGGTACTCGTGGACGGTCAGGCCGAGCCCGGCGGCCCGCTCGGTGTAGGAGGCGGGCACCGAGGTCTCGGCGAACCAGGCGAAGATGTCGCCCACGCCCGACTGGCCCGCCTCGTAGCCCCACAGGCCCGGGACGATCCCGTCGCGCACCACCCCGCACATGCCCGGCACCTCCGCCAGCCGGTCGGAGGACATGACGTGGCAGGTGGAGGTGCCCATGATGGCGACCATCTGGCCCGGCCGCACCGCGTCGGCGGCGGCGGCGGTGACGTGCGCGTCGACGTTGCCGACCGCCACCGCGATGCCTTCGGGGAGGCCGGTCCACCCCGCCGCCCCGGCGGTCAGCCGCCCGGCCAGGCCGCCGAGCGGGGACAACTCGTGCCCGAGCTTGGCGGTGAACCCGGCGAACCCCGGGTCCAGCGCGGCCAGGAACTCCTCGGAGGGGTAGCCGCCGTCCTGGTGGATGCCCTTGTATCCGGCGGTGCAGACGTTGCGGGTCTCCACTCCGGTGAGCTGCCAGACGATCCAGTCGGCCGCCTCGATCCACCGCTCCGCCAGGTGGTAGACCTCGATGTCCTCCTCGAAGACCTGCAGGCCCTTGGCGAACTCCCACTCGGAGGAGATCCTGCCGCCGTAGCGCGGCAGCCAGGGCTCACCGCGTTCGGCGGCCAGGGCGTTGATCCGGTCGGCGTGGGGCTGGGCGGCGTGGTGCTTCCACAGCTTGGGCCAGGCGTGCGGGCGGCCGGGCAGCAGCTCGCACAGCGGTGTGCCGTCGGCGGTGGCGGGCAGCACGGTGCACGCGGTGAAGTCGGTGCCGATGCCGACGACCCGCCAGGCGGGCACTCCGGCGGCGGCCAGGGCCTCGGGCACGGCGGTGCGGAGCACGTCGACCCAGTCCCGCGGCGACTGCAACGCCCAGTCGGGGCCGAGGCGCGCCTCACCGCCGGGCAGGGTGTCCTCCATGACCCGGTGGGTGTACTCGTGGACGGCGCCGCCCAGCTCGGCGCCGTCCTCGACCCGTACCACGACGGCGCGGCCCGACAGGGTGCCGAAATCGACGCCGATCACATAGCGACTACCGTTAGCGATCACATTGACTCTCAGGATCGGGATCAGGGGCGGCGCTCACTTCTTGCGCGCGCCGATCAGGCGCTGCAGGAGGATGAACGCGAACAGGAGCAGGCCGATGAAGATCTTGGTCCACCAGGAGCTGAGGGTGCCCTCGAAGCTGATGATCGTCTGGATCAGCCCGAGGACGAGCACGCCGAGCACGGTGCCGAGCAGGTAGCCCGAGCCGCCGGTCAGCAGCGTGCCGCCGATGACGACGGCGGCGATGGCGTCCAGCTCCATGCCGACCGCGTGCAGGCCGTACCCCGACAGCATGTAGAACGAGAGCAGCACGCCGCCGAGCGCCGAGCAGAAGCCGCTGATCGTGTACACGGCGATCTTGGTTCGGGCGACGGGCAGGCCCATGAGCAGGGCCGACTGCTCGCTGCCGCCGACCGCGTAGACGTTCCTGCCGAGCCGCGTGTAGTGCAGGACGCAGGCCCCCACCAGCACGGTGACCACCGCGATCACCACGCTCGGGGAGACCCAGACGCCGGTGCCCAGGGGGACCTTGGTCTGGGCGAACGCGGTGAAGGTGGGGTCGGTGATCGAGATCGACTCGGTGCTGATCGTGTAGCACAGGCCCCGGGCGAGGAACATCCCGGCGAGTGTCACCACGAACGGCTGGATCTCGAAGTAGTGGATGATCGCGCCCATGCCGAGGCCCAGCGCCGCGCCGATGACCAGCACCAGCGCGATCACCGCCGGCGCCGGCCAGCCGTGGTTCGTGACCAGGGTCGCCGAGATCATCGTGGACAGGGCGACCACCGATCCGACCGACAGGTCGATGCCTCCCGTCAGGATCACGAACGTCATGCCGACGGCGACCACGAGGAGGAACGCGTTGTCGACGAAGACGTTGAGCACGACCTGGGGGCCGGCGAAGCCCTCGTAGCGGATGCCGCCGATGACGAACATCGCCACGAAGAGGCCGGTGGTCACGAGGACGGGCACGTACTTGCGCGGCAGCACGCGGCCGGTCGCGAGGACTGCGGCGGTGGTCATGCCGGGACCCTCACCTTCTCCTGGTGCGCCGACGGCGCCCGCGGGGGACGCCGCCTGCGGCGGAAGACCTTCTCGCGGAAGGCCGGGGACTGCAGCAGGCACACCACGGTGACCACCAGGGCCTTGAACAGCAGCGTCGTCTCCGGCGGCACGCCGATCGAGTAGATGGTGGTGGTGAGCGTCTGGATGATGAGCGCGCCGAGCACGGTGCCCGACAGCGAGAAGCGGCCGCCGGCCAGCGAGGTGCCGCCGATGACGACGGCCAGGATGGCGTCCAGCTCGATCCACAGCCCGGCGTTGTTGCCGTCGGCGCTGGAGACGTTCGAGCTGACCATCAGCCCGGCGATGCCCGCGCACAGCGCGCAGAACGTGTAGACCATGATGATCACGCCGCGCGAGCGGATGCCGGCCAGGCGGCTGGCCTCGGCGTTGCCGCCGACCGACTCGATCAGCAGGCCGAGGGCCAGGCGCCGGGTGAGGAAGGCGGTCAGCGCCAGTACGGCCGGCACGACGATGACGCCGAACGGCAGCGTGAGCCAGTACCCGCCGCCGATGAGCTTGTAGGGGGCGCTGTTGATCGTGATGATCTGGCCGTCGGTGACGAGCTGGGCCAGCCCGCGCCCGGCGACCATGAGGATCAGCGTCGCGATGATCGGCTGCATGCCGACCCCGGCGACCAGGAAGCCGTTCCACGCGCCGAGCAGCAGGGAGAGCGCGAGCGTCACGGCGACGGCGGCCAGCACGCCGCCTACTGAGTTCTGGTCGCGCAGGTCGCTGATCCGCAGGCACGCCAGCGCTCCGGCGATCGCGACGACCGAGCCGACCGACAGGTCGATGCCGCCGGTCGCGATGACGAGGGTCATGCCGAGCGCGACCAGGATCAGGGGGGCGCCGAAGCGGGCGATGTCGACCAGGCTGCCGTACAGGTGGCCGTCCTTGATCTGGACGGACAGGAAGCCGTCGGTGAAGACCACGTTGAGCAGCAGCAGCGCGATCAGGATGACCACGGGCCACAGCAGCCGGTGTCTCAGCAAGGCGGTCATGAGGAGCCTCCGCTCGCGATGGTCTCCATCAGCGCCGCGCTGGTCAGGCTCTCGCCGTTGTCCAGCCGCGCCACCAGGCGGTGGTCGCGCAGCACGCCGATCCTGTGGCTGAGCCGCAGCACCTCCTCCAGCTCGGCGGAGATGAACAGCACGGCCGTGCCCCCGGCCGAGAGCTCGGCCACCAGGCGCTGGATCTCCGCCTTGGCGCCGACGTCGATGCCGCGTGTGGGCTCGTCCAGGATGAGCAGGCGGGGACGCAGGATCAGCCAGCGCGCCAGCAGCACCTTCTGCTGGTTGCCGCCGCTGAGGTTCCCGACGAGCTGCTCGGGGTCGGCCGGGCGGATGTTCAGCGCCGCGATGTACTCGCCGACGAGCTCCTCCTGCCTGCTCCGGGGGAGCGGCCTGGTCCATCCGCGCGTCGCCTGAAGGGCGAGGACGAGGTTCTCGCGCACGGTGAGGTCGGGGATGAGCCCCTCGGCCCGCCGGTTCTCCGAGCAGAACGCGATGCCGTGGCCCATGGCCGCCCGGGGGGTGCGCAGGGAGGCGTGCTCGCCGTCGACGCGCACCGATCCGGTGGTCGCGTGGTCGGCGCCGAACAGCAGCCGGGCGATCTCGGTGCGGCCGGAGCCGAGCAGCCCGGCCAGGCCGACGACCTCGCCCCGCCTGACGGCCAGTGTGAAGGGCTCGATCGCCCCGGTCCTGCCCAGCTCCCTGGCCTCGACCAGCGGCGTGCCGTCCCGCGCGGGCGGCTCGCCCGGAAGGCTCTCCAGCCTCTCCAGGTCGGCCAGCTCGCGGCCGATCATCTTGGCGACCAGCTCCACCTGCGGCAGCTCGCTCGTCCGGTACTCGCCGACGAGCCGGCCGTTGCGCAGGATCGTCATGCGGTCGGCGATCTCGTACACCTGGTCGAGGAAGTGGGAGACGAACAGGATCGCGATGCCCTGGTCCTTCAGCCGCCGCATCACCCTGAACAGCTGGGCGACCTCGCCCGCGTCGAGGCTGGAGGTGGGCTCGTCCAGGACCAGCACCCTGGCGTCGATGTCCACGGCCCTGGCGATGGCCACCATCTGCTGGATCGCGAGGGAGTACGAGGACAGGGACGCCGACACGTCGAGGTCCAGCTCCAGGCGCTTCAGCAGCTCGGCGGCCCGGCGGCGCGTCTCCCTCCACTGGATGCGGCCGAGCCGGCGCGGTTCGCGGCCGATGAAGATGTTCTCGGCGACCGAGAGGTTGGGGCAGAGGTTGACCTCCTGGTAGACCGTGCTGATCCCGGCCCGCTGGGCGGCCGGCGGGCTGGAGAAGGCGACCTCGCGGCCCTCCAGCTCGATCCGGCCCTCGTCTATGTCGTGGACACCCGTCAGCACCTTGATCAGCGTCGACTTGCCCGCGCCGTTCTCTCCCATCAGCGCGTGGACCTCGCCCGGCAGCAGCCGGAAGTCGACGCCCTCCAGCGCCTTCACGCCGGGGAACCGCTTGCCGATCCCGCGCATCCGCAGGATCGGGTCGGGTGTGGCCATGTGGCGCCCTCTCCTCGTCCTCGTCGTCGTGGCCGGCGGCACGCGGCCACCGGAGGGCGGGCCGCCGGCCGGCGGCCCGCTCCGGATCAGTACTTGCGGCTGGGCAGGGCCTGCTTGGCCTGCTCCTGGGTGAAGGCGGTCTCCTCGGTCACCACGCGGGCGGGCACCTGCTCGCCCTTGACGACCTTCTTCGACAGGTCCATGAGTTGCGGGCCGAGCAGGGGGCTGCACTCGACGATGTAGTTGATCTTTCCGTCGGCCAGCGCCTGCATGCCGTCGTGGACGGCGTCGATCGTGATGATCTTGATGTCCTTGCCGGGCACCTTGCCCGCGCCCTCGATGGCCTCGATGGCGCCGAGGCCCATGTCGTCGTTGTGGGCGAACAGGACGTCGATCTTGGGGTTGGACTTGAGGAAGGCGTCCATGACCTCCTTGCCCTTGGCACGGGTGAAGTCGCCGGTCTGCGAGGCGATGATCTTGAATTTGGGGTCGGCGGCGATGACCTGGCCGAAGCCGGCCTTGCGGTCGTTGGCCGGAGCCGAGCCGGTCGTGCCCTGCAACTCGACGATGTTCACCGGGTCCTTGCCGTCCTTGTACTGGTCGACCAGCCACTGGCCGGCCTTCTTGCCCTCCTCGATGAAGTCGGAGCCGAGGAAGGTCTTGTACAGGCTGGTGTCGGTGGAGTCCACGGCCCGGTCGGTCAGGATGACCGGGATCTTGGCGTCCTTGGCTTCCTTCAGCACGGTGTCCCAGCCGGACTCCACGACCGGCGAGAAGGCGATGACGTCCACCTTCTGCTGGATGTAGGAACGGATGGCCTTGATCTGGTTCTCCTGCTTCTGCTGGGCGTCGGAGAACTTCAGATCGATGCCGGCCGCCTTGGCCGACTCCTGGACGGACTTGGTGTTGGCGGTGCGCCAGCCGCTCTCGGCGCCGACCTGGGCGAAGCCCATGGTGATCTTGCCGTCGTCCGAGCCGCCCGATGCGCCGCCGCCGCTCCCGCAGCCGGCCAGGGTCGCCGCCAGGGCGGCGGCCAGTAACAGTGTCGTGACTCTCTTCACCACTGTGGGGGGTCCCTTCCTGCTGTGGGCGCCGGCTCCGCCGTCCGGATCCAGCGCTTATGTCGTGTCGCGTACGTTCAGCGCAGGGAGGAGGTGCTGGACCTCGCGACGAACCGGGGAGGCACGATGAGGCGCTCGCGCTCGCACTCGCCGCCCCTCCCGATCTGCCGCAGCAGCACCTCGATGCTGTTCCTGCCTACAGCCCCGAAGTCCTGTCTGATGGTGGTGAGGGGCGGGAGGAAGAACTCCGCCTCAGGGATGTCGTCGAAGCCCACGATGCTGATCTGCTCGGGGACCTTGACTCCTTCTTCTGTCAGCGCGCGCAGGACGCCGAGGGCCATCTGGTCGTTGGCCACGAACACCGCGGTGACCTGTCCGGCCATCGCCAGGAGCCGGCGACCGGCCAGGTACCCCGACCGCGGGCTCCAGTCGCCGGTCAGCGTCTCGGGGACCGTCCGGCCGGCGGATTCGAGAGCCGCGCGCCAGCCCTCGGTCCGGCCCTCGGCCTCCAGCCAGTCGGACGGGCCGCTGACGTGCCAGACCGTCTCGTGCCCGAGGCCCAGCAGGTGCTCGGTGGCGAGCCGGGCGCCGCCGACCTGGTCGACGCTGACCACCGGCACCTCGCCCTCGTGCTGCCCCTCGACCGCCACCGCGGGCATGCCCCGGGGCAGGCTCTCGAAGGCGCGGGCCGCCGAGCGCTGCGGGGCCACGACGACGATCCCGTCGACTCCCTGGTCGGCCAGGTAGTCGATGGCGTCGCGCATGCCCGCCGTGTCGATGGTGCGCAGGCTGACGATGCTCACGAAGTAGCCGGCCGCCCTGGCCGCCTGCTCGATCCCGTCGACCGTGCTGGCCGGGCCGTACAGCGTGGTGTTGAAGCCGACCACGCCAAGCGTGCGTGAGTGGCGGGTGACCAGGGCGCGGGCGACGAGGTTGCGGCGGTAGCCGAGCCTGTCGATCGCCTCAAGGACCCGGGTGCGGGTCTCCGCGCGGACGTTGGGATGGTCGTTGAGCACCCGTGAGACCGTCTGGTGCGACACGCCCGCCGCCTTGGCCACATCGGCCATGACGGGGGAGCGGCGCTCGTCACGTGGTCCCACCGCCCACCCCTTTCCCTCATCTGGGCAAGACTGTGAACGCTAACAAGAGGTTACGTCAAGAAGTTTCCAGATCACGGTACGGTTACGCCAAGGGTCCGGCGCCGTCCGTGTCAGGTTGTGTGCGCTAACAGCGGGGCTGGCCTCAGGGGTGGGGGGTGTGACGTGGTCTGACCGGCCCTGGGACACTTGGAACCGCGCCGTGGGCCGCGCGCCGTCTCGCGCGGCCGGCATGTACAACGACCGAGTGAGGTAGCCAGTGAGCACAAGGAGCGTACGCGAGCCGGCCATGACGGACGTCGCGCGCCTCGCCGGAGTCTCGCACCAGACGGTGTCGCGGGTGCTCAACGGTCATCCGAACGTCCGCGAGCAGACCCGGCTCCGTGTGCGCGCTGCCATCGCCGAGTTGGGCTACCGCCCGAACCGCGCGGCGCGCATCCTGGTCACCGGGAAGTCCCAGGTGATCGGCGTCATCGCGCAGAGCTCCACGTTGTACGGGCCGATGTCGATGCTGTCGGCGTTCGAGCAGGCCACCGGCGCCTCCGGATTCGCCGTGAGCGTGGGCAGCGTCCGCAGCCTCGACCGCCGCTCCGTGGCCGAGGCCGTCGAGCGGCACCTGGACCAGCGGGTGGCGGGCATCGTGATCATCGCCCCGGTGGTCTCCGCCAACGAGGCTCTGGACGACCTGCCGGTCGACATCCCGCTCGTGACCATCGACGGCGACCCCGGGCGTTCGATCCCCCTGGTCACCGTCGACCAGGAGGCCGGCGCCCGCGACGCCACCCGTTTCCTGCTCGAAGCCGGTCACCGGACGGTGTGGCACGTGTCCGGGCCGGCCGACTGGTTCGACAGCGCCGGGCGGGTGCGGGGATGGCGGCGGGCGCTTGAGGAGGCGGGCGCCGAGGTGCCGCCGCTGGTGTCCGCCGACTGGACGGCCGCCTCCGGCTACCAGGCCGGGCAGATGCTGGCCCGCATGGCAGAGGTCACGGCGGTCTTCACCGCGAACGACCACATCGCCCTGGGCATTCTGCGGGCGCTGAGCGAGCGCGGGCGCCGCGTCCCCGACGACGTGAGCGTGGTGGGCTTCGACGACGTGCCCGAGGCCGCCTACTTCATCCCGCCGCTGACCACGATCCGCCCCGACTTCAACGCCGTCGCCACCGAGAGCCTCAGCGTGCTGCTGCGGCAGATCGACCAGGGGGAGCGCGGATGCGAGCGGCGCACCATCGCGCCCGAGCTCGTGGTGCGGGACAGCGTCGCGCCGCCGCGGGGATGACCGGGGGGTAGGCCGTCGCGCTCCGTTCCACTCCTGGGAGCGCTCACTTCCGCGGCCGCCACGTCGAAATTCCCGGCAGGCGAGAATTTCCGCCTTGTTACAGCGAAGTTATCGGACACTATTGACAGCAAAATTGTTAGCGATAACACTATCCGCTCAGGCGTAAGGCACTCACGCTCGCCTGACCAGGGATTCGGGAGGTCGCCGTCCATGCCGGCCGGGCGTCGCCCGGGGTGCCCGCCGGCCGCTCGAAAGCCGCCTCGACTCGGCGGGCCCGCCAGGGACCCGCCCGAGGTCTCCGCCAGGCGTCTGGTCCTACCCGCCCGCATCGGGCCACCCCCACCCGCAAGGAGCGACACGATGAGATTCGGAAGACTCGCGACGGTGGTCTCCGCCCTCGCGCTCGCCTCGGTGACGACGGCATGCGGCTCCACGCAGAAGACCGCCGACGTCCAGGCCTCGCAGGGCGCCGGCGGCAACAGCGGCGCCCTGGTGGGCGTCACCATGCCGACCAAATCATCGGAGCGCTGGATCCACGACGGCGACAACGTCAAGGCGAGCCTGGAGAAGCTCGGCTACAAGGTCGACCTGCAGTACGCGGAGAACGACATCCCGACCCAGGTCAACCAGCTTGAGAACCAGATCACCAAGGGCGCCAAGCTGCTCATCATCGCCTCGATCGACGGCACGGCGCTCACCACGCAGCTCCAGGAGGCGGCCGACAAGCACATCCCGGTCATCTCCTACGACCGGCTGATCCGCAACACCCCCAACGTCGACTACTACGCCACCTTCGACAACTTCAAGGTCGGCGTGCAGCAGGCGACCTCCCTGCTCGTCGGCCTGAAGCTCAAGAACGAGGACGGCTCCGACGGCACGGCCAAGGGCCCGTTCAACGTCGAGCTGTTCGCCGGCTCGCCGGACGACAACAACGCCACCTTCTTCTTCAACGGCGCCATGTCGGTGCTGCGGCCCTACATCGACAAGGGAACCCTGAAGGTCAAGAGCGGCCAGACGGACTTCAAGACCGTCGCCATCCTCCGCTGGGACCCGGCCACCGCGCAGAAGCGCATGGAGGACATCCTGACCAAGACCTACAGCGGCGGCGACAAGGTCGACGGCGTCCTTTCCCCCTACGACGGCCTGTCGATCGGCATCCTGTCGGCGCTGAAGAGCAACGGCTACGGCACCTCCGGCCAGCCGTACCCGACCGTGACCGGCCAGGACGGCGAGCTGGCCTCGGTCAAGTCCATCATCGCGGGTGAGCAGTTCTCCACCATCTACAAGGACACCCGCCAGCTCGCGGACGTCACCGTGAAGATGGCCGACGCGGTGCTCAAGGGCGGCAAGCCCGAGGTGAACAACACCACGGACTACGACAACGGCAACAAGGTCGTCCCGTCCTACCTGCTCGACTCGGTGATCGTCTACAAGAGCAACTACCAGAAGGTCCTCGTCGACTCCGGTTACTACACCCAGTCGCAGCTGGGCTGATCCCCTCGGGGTGCGGCGCCGGCCCAGGGCGCCGCACCCGCCGTGACCTCCGAGAGACGTGAGGGACATGACCGACGACATTCTGCGGATGCGTGGAATCACCAAGACCTTTCCCGGAGTCAGGGCACTTCAGGATGTGAACCTGTCCGTGCGCCGAGGGGAGATCCATGCCATCTGCGGAGAGAACGGCGCGGGCAAGTCGACCCTGATGAAGGTGCTGTCCGGGGTGTACCCCCACGGCTCCTACGACGGGGAGATCTCCTTCGACGGGGAGCCGTGCCACTTCTCGGACATCAGGGACAGTGAGCAGCGCGGGATCGTCATCATCCACCAGGAACTGGCGCTGTGCCCGCAGCTGTCGATCGCCGAGAACATCTTCCTCGGCAACGAGCGGGCGACGCGCGGCCTGATCGACTGGAACCGCACCAACCACGAGGCGCGCCGGCTGCTGGAGCGGGTGGGGCTGGCGGAGAACCCGGTGACCCCGGTGGCCGACATCGGCGTGGGCAAGCAGCAACTGGTGGAGATCGCCAAGGCCCTGTCCAAGGAGGTGCGGCTGCTCATCCTGGACGAGCCGACGGCCGCGCTCAACGACGAGGACTCCGCGCACCTGCTCGACCTGCTGCGCGGCCTGCGGGACGAGGGCATCACCTGTGTGATCATCTCGCACAAGCTGAACGAGATCGCGGCCATCGCCGACTCCATCAGCATCCTGCGCGACGGCCGCATGATCGAGACCCTGGACATGAAGTCCGGCGACGTCACCGAGGACCGCATCATCGCCGGCATGGTCGGCCGCGACCTGGAGCACCGCTTCCCGCCGCACGAGCCGAACATCGGCGAGGAGGCGCTGCGCATCGAGGACTGGACGGTCCACAGCTCCACCCAGCGGGGCCGGGTGGTGGTCTCGGGGGCCAACCTGAAGGTGCACCGCGGCGAGATCGTCGGGCTCGCGGGCCTGATGGGCGCCGGGCGCACGGAGCTCGCGATGAGCGTCTTCGGCCGGTCCTACGGCACCGGCATCTCCGGGCGCGTCTACCGGGACGGCAGGCAGGTGGAGATCCGGTCGGTGCGTGACGCCATCAAGCACGGCATCGCCTACGCCACCGAGGACCGCAAGCGCTACGGGCTCAACCTGATCGAGGACATCAAGCGGAACGTCTCTGCCGCCGAGCTCTCCAAGCTGGCCCGTCGCGGGTGGGTCAACGACAACGAGGAGTACCGGGTCGCCGAGGAGTTCCGCAAGAGCATGAACATCAAGGCGCCCAGCGTGCTGAGCGTCACCGGCAAGCTCAGCGGCGGCAACCAGCAGAAGGTCGTCCTGTCGAAATGGATCTTCACGGACGCCGACGTGCTCATCCTGGACGAACCGACCCGCGGCATCGACGTGGGCGCGAAGTACGAGATCTACTCGATCATCAACCGCCTGGCCGACGAGGGTAAGGCGGTCCTGGTCATCTCATCGGAACTGCCCGAACTGCTGGGCCTGTGCGATCGGATCTACGCCATCTCGGCCGGACGCGTCACGGGCGAGGTCCGGCGTGAGGACGCGACCCAGGAACGGCTGATGCACTACATGACGAAGGAACAGGAGTAGATCCGATGAGCGGCATCTCGCCCGCCAACCCCGAGGTCGCCCCCGGCGGGAAGGACACCGGCCCGGCCCGGCCGCCCAGCCGTCCATCGCTGCTCGGCATCTCGCTCAACGTGCGCCAGAGCGGCATCTACATCGCGTTCGCGCTCATCGTCGTGCTGTTCTCCGTGCTGACCGACGGCGCCCTGCTCGAACCTCAGAACATCTCCAACATCATCGTCCAGAACTCCTACATCCTGATCCTGTCCATCGGCATGATCCTCATCATCATCGCCGGGCACATCGACCTGTCGGTGGGCTCGGTGGTCGCCGTCACCGGCGCCATAGCGGCCGTGCTGATGGTGAACTACGGCCTCCCGTGGCCGCTCGCCCTGCTCCTCACCCTCGTCGCGGGCGCCGTCATCGGCGCCTGGCAGGGTTACTGGATCGCCTACCACGGCATCCCGGCCTTCATCGTCACGCTGGCCGGCATGCTGCTGTTCCGCGCGCTCACCCTCACCGTGCTGGGCAACCAGGGCATCGGTCCCTTCCCCGACGCGGTCCGCACGCTGTCCAACGGCTTCACCGACGGCTACTTCGGCAACATCGGGCTCGGCCCCCTGGGCGGCGCCGACCTGTTCAGCATCCTTGTGGGCCTCGTGGCGGTCGCGGGCATGGTGGCGGCCCAGTGGCGCACCCGCGCCGCGCGGCTGCGCTACGGCCAGAGCGTCGACCCGCTGCCGCTCTTCCTCCTCAAGATCGGCGCCGCGGCGGCCGTGGTCATCGCCATCGTGGTGCAGCTGGCCCGGTTCAAGAACCTGCCGTGGGTGCTCGTGCTGCTGGCGTTCCTGGTGCTGGGGTACTCCCTGATCACCAGCCGGGCGGTGTTCGGCCGGCGCATCTACGCCATCGGCGGCAACCTGCAGGCGGCGGTCCTATCCGGCGTCAAGGTCAAGTCGGTGGTCTTCTGGATCTTCGTCAACATGGGAGTGCTCTCTGCCCTGGCCGGCGTCATCTTCGCGGGCCGGCTCAACCAGGCGGGGCCCACGGCGGGCAACGCGTTCGAACTGGACGCGATCGCGGCCGCGTTCATCGGCGGCGCGGCCGTCCAGGGCGGCGTGGGCAAGGTGGTCGGCGCCATCACCGGCGGCCTGATCATGGGCGTGATCAACAACGGCATGTCGCTGATCGGCGCGCCGAGTGAGCGGGTCATGCTCGTCAAGGGCGCCGTCCTGCTCGCCGCGGTCGCCTTCGACGTGTGGACCAAGCGCCGCGCCGGCGCGGCCCGCCGGTGACTCCCCGCTCCGGGCTCCCTTCCCCCATCGGAAAACGGGGATAAAGCGCCGGTGTCAGGTTCTTCTATTTATTGCCTGTTGACCCGGCGCATTCCCGGGCGGCGCAGAGTCGCGTCTAATGGGAGTTTTGGCGTGGATATATATTGAGGGAGGTCCGGGGGAGGTGAGTGGTGGCAGTTCATCTGCGCCCACGGTCGATCAGAGGACGCTTCACGCTGGGCGCGGGGATCCTGGCGCTGATCGTCTTCGCGCTGTTGGCGGCCGGCTTCGTCACCACCTTCCGGACCAAGGCGCTGGACCACGTCTTCAGGGACACGCAGAGCGTCGCCACCGGCTGGGCCGGATCGGTGAACCCCGGCGACGTGCCGAGCCCGGCGGCCGACGTCGACCTGCTCCAGCTCGTCGACTCCAGTGGCAAGGTGGTGGGGGCCAGCGCGGCCGCGGAGGGGATGCCCCCGCTGAGCAAGGTGCGGCCTCCCGTCAACGCGCGGATCCAGGATGTCACCGAGTGCCGGCCGGCAGGCGGCTGCGTGCTGCTCACCGCGGTGCGCGTTCCTCCCCTGACGTCCCGCGTGCTCTGGCAGGACGAGCCGCACTTCATCTACGCAGGAAGGGCCGAGCCGCCCATCCTCGCGGGATACCGCCTGGAGTTCATCGGCGCGGGCGCGACCCTGCTGGCCTCGGCACTGACGGCATGGGTGACCTGGTGGCTGGTGGGCCGCACACTGCGCCCGGTGGCGGCGATCCGCGCGAGGACGGCGGAGATCTCGGTGAGCGACCTGAGCCTGCGGGTGCCCCAGCCGCCCGGCTATGACGAGATCGCGCAGCTGGCCCGCACGTCCAACGAGACCCTGGCCCGGCTGGAGGAGGCCGTGGAGCAGCAGCGCTATTTCGCCTCCGTCGTCTCCCACGAGCTCAGGTCGCCGGTGGCCGGCCTGCGCATACGGCTGGAGGAGGCGCTGATGTACCCCGGCGAGGTCGAGCCGCGGGCGACGTTCGAGGCCGCGCTGACAACCACCAAGCGACTACAGGCGATCATCGATGATGTGCTGACCTTAGCGCATCTCCGGACGGTCGCTCCGGCCGAGCCCGTGCTGCTGGACCTCAACGCGCTGGTGAGGGATGAGGTGGCCGCCCGGGTTCACGGTCCGCCCGTGCACGCCGACATCGCCGGTGAGGCGGTGGTCCTCGGCCATCACATACAGCTGGCCGGAGTGCTGAACAACCTGCTGGTCAATGCCCAGCGGCACGCGGAATCGCGGGTGGAGGTCACCGCGAGACGGTCGGGGGACCAGGCCGTCGTGACGGTGACCGACGACGGCGACGGCATCGCGCCGGACGACCGCGAACGCGTCTTCGAGCCGTTCGTGCGGCTGGCCGACGGATGCCGCCGCGACCCCGGTGGCAGCGGGCTCGGCCTGGCCATCTGCCGCACGATCGTCACCGGGCACGACGGGACGCTTCAGATCGAGGACTCGCCCAAAGGCGCCCGCTTCGTCCTCCGGCTGCCTCTGAATCAGCCGGAGGGGACCTCCACCACCGTGTGAGCCGGCCCGTACGGGCCGGGCGTCACTCGTCGGACTTGAACTGGTAGCCGGCGGGAGGCGTGAACGACGGGTCCGGCTTGCCGTACACCAGGGCGATCTGCAGGTGCGGCTTCAGGACGATCGCGGCCGGGTCGCCGTCGACCTTGCCGCCGTTGACGTAGGTGGTCAGCGTCTTGCCGTTGCCGGCCTTGAGCGTGCCGATCTGGGCGGCGTTCAGCGTGACGCCCCACTCGGTGAAGATCTGGCCGAGAGTGTAGGTCGTGCCCTTGACGTCGGTCTCGATGTGGATCACGCCGCGGGTGTCGTGGGTGTGTACGGGCGCCATCTCCTCGGACCCGGGGTCGATGCCGATGTCGGCGGCGACGGAGACCGGCTTGCCGTCGACGTAGACGTCGAGGTGGGAGTGGTAGTGCTCGGCCATGCCCATCGGCCCGAACTTCAGGCCCGCGGCCAGCACCAGCGGCTTCGGGTTCGAGGGGGTGTCCCACGGCGGGGCCCCACCGTCCGGAGGCAGGGGGCGGTCGGCGAGGAGGCCGTATCCGAGCCCGCCCAGCGCCAGCACGGCGACGGCCGTGCCGATCACTGCCGCGGTCCTGCGACGCCGGCGCGGGGGCGGCTCCTCCTCCGGCACCGGCGCCACGTACTCCGGGGTCTGCTTGGTCTCGTTCAGGGACATCGGCCGCCTCCACCACACCTGAATGCTTTAGCTGTACCCATGCGTCGTACATCGTCGCGTGATTCACTGACGCGCATATTCACCGCGTAATCGGTGCGCGGAAATATGCCACGACATTCCACCGGATCGAATTCCATTGACCGGCGAATTCGAGGGTACCGCTGCGATGGTGCTGGGTGTCGGCCGCGGCGCTGGCAGGAAGTGGCCGGATAATGAGGGCCATCATGTCGCCGGGCGGGCCCGCCGACCCGCCCGGCGTGGACGTTCAGACGAGGTCGAACTGCTCCCACGTGCCGATCGCCGCGCGGTTGGCGATGAGCGGCTGCGCTCCGCCGCCCTCGGCGCACACGTACTGGCCGTTGGCCTGCGCCCTGAGGCTGACCGAGCCGTTGGGGTTGGTGATGAGCTGGAAGGTCTCCCACGGGCCGATCGCGGTGCGGTTGGCGATGAGCGGCTGCGCTCCGGCGCTCTCCGCGGTCACGTACAGGTTGTTGACCTTCGCTCTCAGCGCCACGTTGCCGTTGCCCAGGTCGACGCGTTCGAACTGCTGCCCGGTCCCGACGGACGCCCCGTTCGCGATCAGCGCCGAGCCGTTGGCGGCGGTCACGTAGCGGCTGTTGGCCCGTGCGCGCAGGGCGACCACCGGGGAGGCCGGTGACGTGGTCACGCTCACGGCGTTCGAGGCCGCCGAGGTGTTGCCGGCCGCGTCGCGGGCGGTGACGGTGAAGGTGTAGGCCGTGGCCGGGGTCAGGCCGGTCACCGTGTAGGGGGTGCCGGGGGCGGTGGCCACGACCGTGCCCGCGCGG
>NZ_JBICTU010000057.1:0-22291 GCF_043197795.1 Sphaerisporangium sp. NPDC049003 | reverse complement strand
GTGGATCAACAAACCACTCACGTCTCAAGACGACGGCGCTTCACCACAAACCACACAAGTAGCCTGATGTCTCAACACGTTTGACAGGTTCCGGGCCGCACTGCCGAACCTTGTCACCCGCCGGGAACTGTCACTGGCCCAGGCCGTGATCGGCAGCCTGTATTCGGCCGGCCTGCTTGTGGGAGCCGGTCTGGGAGGCGTGGTCACCGCGGCCTGGGGAACCTCGGCCACACTCCTCATCGATGGCGCCTCGTTTGTTTTCTCCGCGCTTCTTGTCGCGAGAATCAAGCGGCCCTTCTCCAGCGCCATGGCAATGCGCCGGCTGCGGATAGGAGCTGATACAGCCGAGCTCTGGCGGTTTCTGCGAACTACTCCGGTGGCGTCGGCCTTGCTGTGGCTGACCGCAGGGCTGCGTCTCTGCTACGGAATGGTCGGGCTCCTGCCCCTCTACGCCCTCGATCGCTTCCACGTCGGCGACGCGGGAGTCGGCGTCCTGTACCTCGGACAGGGGATTGGTGCCGTTCTCGGTCCCTTCGTGGGCAGACTGCTCACGTCGGGCTCAACACGCCGACGGCTGTACGTGGCTGCGGCGGCCTTGGCCACCTTCGGTCTCGGATACCTGTTCCTGGCCCACAGCACTCACCTCGGCCCAGGAATGGCCGCGGCCTTGGTGGGCCACATCGGAGTGGGCGCGTGCGCGATCCTTGCCCTCAATGGTCTGCAACTGACGACACCCGACCACATCCGTGGACGGGTCATGGTGTTCTTCTTCAGCCTCTCGTCCGCGTTCCAGGGAGTGTCGACACTTGCCGTCGCACCCATGGCCGCGACCATCGGGATGACCGATACCACTCGTCTCCTTGGGGTTTTCGCCATTTCCTACGCGATCATCTGGTCATTCGGGTCATCGCGGATCAGAGTCACACAGTTGGATACCCCCCATAAGGACGCCTTCGGTGCCTGACGATGACCCTGCGTCGTCAACGCTCAGAACGGCGGCTGATTCGCGCAGCGCGATTTAGGATCGGGCCATGCCCCTGGGCGCGAACGACATCGACCGGTTCGAGGCCTCCAGGCCGCGCCTGGAGGCCATCGCCTACCGCCTCCTCGGCTCCGCCGGGGAGGCCGAGGACGCCGTGCAGGAGACGTTCCTGCGCTGGCAGGCCGCCGACGTCGACCACATCGAGGTCCTTGAGGCCTGGCTGACCAAGGTCCTCACCAACCTGTGCCTCAACCAGCTCACCTCCGCGCGGGCGCGCCGCGAGACCTACGTGGGCCAGTGGCTTCCCGAGCCGCTGCTCGCCGGGGACCCGATGCTCGGCCCCGCCGAAACCGCCGAGCAGCGCGAATCGGTCTCGTACGCGATCCTCACCCTCATGGAGCGCCTCTCCCCGAACGAGCGGGCGGTGTACGTGCTGCGGGAGGCCTTCGCCTACCCGCACCGGGAGATCGCCGAGATCCTCGACCTCACCGAGGCGGCCAGTCAACAGATCTTCCACCGCGCCAAGAAGCACGTCGCAGGCGGCAAGGCCCGAACCGAAGTCGACGAGGCCACCGCCCTGCGGATCGTCAAGGAGTTCCTGGCGGCCGCCACCAGCGGTCAGACCGAGCCGCTCGTGCGCCTGCTCACCGAGGACGCCATCTCGATCGGAGATGGTGGCGGGAGGGTCCCGGCCCGCGCCAAGGCGTTCGAGGGCGCCGTCGCGGTCGCGAAGTTCCTGCGGGGCCTGTTCAAACCCGGCGAGGCCAAACGCGCCATCGTCGGCGGCGTGCCCGAGGTCTACGCCTGGACCGCCAACGGTGACCCCGCCGTCGTGGCCGTCGTGGACGGCCGGGTCGTCGGAGTCACGTGCCTGGAGGTCACCGCCGAGGGCATCACCGCAGTCCGCAGCCAGGTCAACCCCGGCAAGCTCGAACGCGCGACCGCGCGCTGGGCGGCCGCCGACCATGGGGAGTTCCTGTGCACAGCCTTCTAGCCAGTATGTGAGGTGCTTCACATCGCGTTCCTGTCAGGAAACGGTGGGCCGCCCGGTTCAGGTGGCAAACCTGCGCGAGACAGGAGCAAGGAAATGCAGCACCGCATCATCGTCCTGGGAGCCGGATACACCGGAGCCATCGCCGCCGGCCGCCTCGCAAAACGATTCCGCCGCGAGGACGTCGCCATCACCCTCGTCAACGCCGAACCCGACTTCGTCGAACGCGTCCGCATGCATCAGCTGGCGGCCGGCCAGGACCTCAAGCCCCGGCCGTTCAGTGAGATGTTCGCGGGCACCGGCGTCGAACAGAGGCTCGCGAAGGTCACCGGCGTCGACGTCGACCGCAAGACCGTCGCCGTCGTCGACGCGAACGGCGCTGAAGAACTCGCCTACGACACGCTCGTCTACGCCCTCGGCAGCGGCTGGAACGCCCAAGGTGTGCCTGGGACCGCCGAGCACGCCTATGAGATCGCCAGTCGCCCTGGAGCGCTCCGGCTGCGCGACCGTCTGGCCCGCCTCGGCGCCGGGCAGACGGTGGTCGTCGTCGGCGGCGGCCTCACCGGCATGGAGGCCGCGACCGAGATCGCCGAGGCCCGCCCGGACCTCGACGTCGCCCTCGCCGCCCGCGGCGACCTCGGGGACTGGCTCTCGCATAAGGGCCGCGAGCATCTGCGGAAGGCCTTCGGCAAGCTCGGGATCACCGTGCATGACCGCACCGCCGTCACCGGCGTCGAAGTCGGGCGCGTCGTCACCGCGGACGGCAAGGTCATCCCAGCCGCGGTCACCGTGTGGACAACTGGCTTCGCGGTCCACCCGATCGCGAAGGCCACCGCTCTGGAGGTCACCGGCACCGGCCAGATCGTGGTCGACGGGACCATGCGCTCGGTCTCGCACCCGGACGTGTACGCCGTCGGCGACGCGGCCATGGTGATGGGCCCCGGGGACAAACCGCTGCGGATGTCGTGCGCCTCGGGAGTTCCGACCGCGTGGCAGGCCGCCGACGCGATCGTGGCGCGCCTGACCGGCGGCAAGCTGCCGAACGTGCCGATCCGCTACCTCAACCAGTGCATCTCCCTGGGCCGCAAGGAGGGCTTGATCCAGTACGTCACCGCCGACGACCGCGCCGTGCGGGCGGTCCTGACCGGACGGCTCGCCGCCGTCTACAAGGAACTGGTCTGCAAGGGCGCCGCCTGGGGCGTCGCGAACCCGACCCTCGGGCTGCCTAGCCGGCGCCGCCGCGTCACGCGTGAGCGCACCGCGGCGGGCTCGGCCGTCGGGGCGCCGGCGTAGAGCACGAAGCGAAGCAGGTGCCCTTGATGCTGTCGAGCATTAAAGAAGACGGGCGAAAGAATCAAGAAGCCTCAGGGCGGGCACCCTGACGACCTCGACACCTCACAACCCCGGGAAACGACCACGGGAATTCCGGGAAGCGATCTTCCTGGCCCCCTCGTGAAACGATCCACCCACGTCAAAAGGTCACTGCCCGTCATGGGAAGTGGCCTTTTCGATCTCTGCAGAGCAATGTTGTACGGCGATGACTGTTCGAGTTGCTCGCCGAGCTTCTTGAGTGCCGTCCGCGTCGCCTCGGACGGCACCCTTCGACCATCGAGCGGGCGTCGAGAGACGTTCTGAGAGAAGGAGGACCCGTGACAGAGGCACGAGTGCTGGTGATCGGTCTCGATCCCGCCAAGCTCCAAGACTGGGACCCGGAGCCGATTCAGGCGGCGATAGCACGCGGTCAGGCCCGTTTCGGCGATCATGGTCTCGAGGCCGACTGGTGCCTGGTGGCACTCGACGAGAACCCCGAAGGAGTGATCGTCGAGGCGCTGACCCGCGAAGACTACGCCTGCGTGGTGATCGGGGGCGGCATCCGCAAGCACGAGCCGTTGCTCGAATTCTTCGAGAAGGTGGTCAACCTCGTCCGGCAGCACACGCCCGGCGCCGCCATCGCCTTCAACAGCAGCCCCGAGGACTGCGTCGACGCGGCTCAGCGTTGGCTGCGCTAGCCCACAGCGCCGCGGCGCGCGGGCGCCACCAGCCTGGCGTGCCTGACCGGACGTGACGTCCCTCAGGACCGCTCTCGGTACGTCCGGTGTCTCGTCCACCATCGGTCAGATCAGGGCGTCATGTTCGCCGGCATCGATGATGTCCGCGGAGATCGGATGCCAGTTGCTCAGGCAGCTCGCCGGAGCACTGAGCTTCGGGCGGACGGGCCGGCACCGCGCGGGCCGGCGGCATCCGAATGGTCTCAAGTGGGAAACGGTCATTTCAACCGCGGGAGCAAGAACAATCCTTCGTTCGCGCAGGTCACACATGTGCTCGTCAACACCTTGAGGGCAATCCAGGGAGCGACAAGCCGTGACCAAGCCGAATTCAAATGCCGGGTGATGTGCTTCGGAAATGAGCCGAAGACGTCTCCGCACCACTGCAGGCGGGGCACGCGGCTCACTGTGAAGGAAGGAAAGAACATGAACAAGAAGATCGTGAGTCTGGACGATCTCAGCAACGAGCCGACGGCCATCGATGAGGCCGACCTCTTCCTCGTCGCCGGTGGCATGATGTCCCGCTGCTACAGCACGGGTGGACACCCGGCCACCGACTGGGTCTCCGACTACTAAGAACAATCGGGGCCGCGTGGGAGGAGCGCACGCTCCTCCCACGCGGCTGAGGAGGCTACATGCTACTGATCCTTAGTGAATCCGGCGACGCCACCGTTGAACTGGTCCTGCCCAAGCTGAAAGCCCGGGGCGCGGAAGTTCTCTGGTGGGATCCCAGCGAGTATCCGGCCGCCACCCGACTGACCGTCCGATTCGAAGCCGACGGCCCCGAACTCGCCCTGGCCGGAGGTGGGCGTGCCGTCGACCTTTCCGAGACGACGGCCGTGTGGAACCGGCGCCCCGGGCAGCCTCGCGCCGCGGAAAGCGTCACAGCCGCCGATCAGCGGGATCGCGTGGCGGAACTCTCGGCGTGGTTTCTCGAAGGCTTCTGGGATCTGCTGGACGCGCGATGGTTGCCGGGCAGGCAGCCGGTGCTGCGCAGGGCGCACAACAAGCTGGTCCACCTGGCCCTGGCCCAGAAACTGGGCTTCGCCGTGCCGCGTACCGTGATCACCAACGATCCGTCCGAGCTGGTTCCCGCATATGAGCGGGCGGATGGCAGGCTCATCGCGAAGCAGATGGAACACACCCTGTTCGAGATCGACGGCGCGGTGCACGCCGTGTACACCACCGTCGTGGACCGAAGGGCTCTTGTGGGCCGCAACCGGATAGCCCACGAGCCGGCCATCTTGCAGCCGTATGTGCCCAAGGCCGTGGAGTTGCGGGTCACCGTGGTCGGGCGGCAGGTCTTCACCGCCGAGATCGCCTCGCAGGATTCTCCGCGCACGCGCGACGACTGGCGTCACTATGACTTCCAACGCGCCCGCCACAGCGTGCACAACCTTCCCGACGACGTCGCCCTCCGGTGCGTGGACCTGGTCGCCGCGCTCGGCTTGTCGTTCGGGGCGATCGATCTCATCCTGACCCCCGACGGGGAGTACGTGTTTCTAGAGATCAACCCGAACGGCCAGTGGGCCTGGATCGAGGATTTGACCGGCCTGCCCATCAGCGACGCCATCGCCGACTGGCTCATGGCCGGAGAAACGGACGCGCAATGACTGACTCTTCCCTCGGCCCGGCCCTCGAAAGCGGCGTGAGCCTGCTGCGCGGGCTGACCCGCCGGCGTTCCGCGGTGGAGGACGCGCATCGCACCGCCGCCGCCTGGGCCGAGTCGCACCCTTCGTTGGCCGCCCAGCTCGTGACCAGCCCGCGTCCCGGTTCGCCGGTCGTCGACTACGACCTGCTGATCGACGACCCTTCGGGCGGCACGATCATGCTCGGCGTGCAGGTGGACGACGGAGCGTCCTGGCTCGTTGATCATTCGACCCATTGGGCGGCCAGTAATCTGGTGACCGTCGACGGGCGGCACATCTCCATGTCCGAGGCGATGCTCATGCTCCGTTCGCTCACGCGCCCAGGGCAGTCGCCGCAGGAGGAGTTGGTGCGGAGTTGCGTCCTGCGCAACGCCGCCGCCGCCGAGCAGGTCACCCTGGAAGAGATCCAGGCGGCCGCGGACGGCTTCCGGAAGCGGCGCGGCCTCGTCACCCGCGACGCGATGCTCGATTGGCTGGAGCGGATGGGTCTGAGCGCCGAGACGTTCCATGACCACATGGCCACGGACGCCAGAGATCACAAGTTCCGCACCCGGATGCGCGCGGAGCTGGGCCCCGGCTATCTGGCCCGTCATCGCGACCGGTTCGCGCGGGTACGGGCGGCCTGGGTGCTGTCGGAGGACGCGATCGAGGTCGACGACCTCCGCGGCTCTCTCAGCGACCGATGGGACCTCCAACTGACCAGGGCACGGGCATGGTCCGGCGATCTGCCCGCACCCCTGCGGGAGGTACCGGCCGGAGGCGGAGTCGGACCGGTTCCCTACGATGGGCGGTTCCTGACGGGCTCGATCCTCGAACGGCAGGAGGCCGTGGAGGACGCGGACACGCTGAAGGCCGCAGGAGAGGCCGCCTTCGAACAGTGGCTGGCCGACGCCGCCGAGCAGGCGCGGATCACCTGGCACTGGCTTTGAGCCTGTCGTCCAACCCACCCGGTGCCGGCACCAAGGATGCCGGCACCCGGCGTCGCGGCGCTCAGGCGGCCGAGACCGTCGCGGAGAGGTCGATCACGACCATGGCGCTGCCGGGTACCACGGGATGATCTCCCGCCGGGCGAGCACCCGCACGTCCCAGTACAGGAAGGTGAACACCCCGGCGACGATCAGGGACGACGCCGTGAGCACCGCGATCCGGCTCGGCTTGGCCGTCAGCCACGCCTGAAGCCGGCTGCCCGCGACGAACGACAGGATCAGGAACAGCAGCGCCATGATGACGATGTTGCCGACCGACTGCAGGACGAAGGCCGCCGCGCCGTAGAGGGGGTTCCCGCTTTCCGCCGCGTCCCTGAACATCTGCCGGAACAGCCCGAACGGCCGTCCGATCAGGAACCCGCCGATCAGGGCTCCCATGAACACCATCGGCGCGTTGGGGAAGCGCCGGGAGACGCGGGCGAACGGGTCACGTACGACGCCGAGCGCGGCGAGCCCGAGGTACAGCATGGCCAGCCCGATCAGGCCGAACACCACCATCGACTGGATGTTGCGCGGCGAAAGGCCCACGGGTGAGGTCTGCGCGGTCGAGAACTGCGGCATGTTCGTGCCGACGAACCCGACGATCGCGCCGTAGACGGCGGATACCGTGATCATGCCGACCGCCAGCCAGCCCAGCGGTTTCAGCGCGTGGGTGAGGCGGTCCCATCGGCTGCCGACGTTGCCCATCATCGGGGCCACCGCGCCGAACGCGGCGATGTTGCAGGCGGTGAACGAGCCGGCGAGCCCGCTGACGAACGCGAATGCGATACCGGCGGCGATACCGGCGATCGGCGTTTCGCTCGCGTTATGGCCGAGCAGCGTGTCGGCGACGTTGCCGCCGATGGTCTGGTCGACGAATTCGGCCGACCAGATGACCGTTAAAAGAAAGCCCACAAGGCTGCTGACCAATATGACCAGCCCGCGTCTGCGCGGGAATCGCCCATTGACGAATGTCGATGTGGCCCTCGGTTCTTCCTCGGACTCCACGAGACCGAGCGTTTCGTTCGGGACATGCGTGCTGTGGTCTTGCGCCATGGCCATCTCCTCGAAAGTACGACAACAACTCGGCGAAACGTGACGTGCGAACCGCAGCCCTGTGGCCCGTTAGGCGATACCCTCGACAAAGCCGCGCGACACCCACGAATACCGCGCATTTGTGGGTGAACGGCGCGGCGCGCCGGCTGGCCTAGTGGTATTTGTACAGCCTGGTGGCGATCCGGCGGTTGTGGTCGAACACCGAGGCGCGGTATTTGCTTATGGCAAGGTCGCCATGTTCGGCCTTGCCGCAGGTGTTGAACCCGGCCAGTTGGTGGATCTCGAAACGCGCCGTCGGATCGCCCGCGACGAAGTACTCGGCACGGGCCTGACGCGTGTCGGCGCCCGTGTCACACGCGTAGACGAACGTGTCCTTCTCGGCGAAGCACATGCCGGCGACTCCCTTCGTCGAGGTGCAGACCTCCGACCGTGCCCGCGCGGTGGCCGGGGTCACCCGCGTTTCTCGCTTGACGGGATACTTGGTGGCGCCGCGAACCGTCTTCCATCGGCTGGCCTTGATCCGATGGTTTCCTCGGTACAGCGCGGCTCTGAAGGTGACGACCTTGCCGATGGCGCGGCTTCCCCGGATCTCGCCCTCGCCTGCCAGGTTGTGGATCACATACTTCGTGCCCAGGTAGCCGTTCAGGTAGTACTCGACCGTGGCATGGAGCTTGTCGGGCTCCGTGTCCTCGATCGAGATCCCCGGACGGTCGCTCTCGTCCGGTCCCACGCACGCGGCCGCGCCCCTGACGCGGACGCACTTGGGCGCCTCGTCACCGGCGGTGGGCAGGCCGGTGGCGGCGACGGGCGCTTCGCTGAAGGCGGGGATCGGCGCGGTCGCGGCGAGAGCGGATGCCGAGGTCAGGGCCGCCGTGGCGGCGGCGAGCGCGGTCACCGAGATCATGACACGTACAGAGAATCTTTGCTCCATGTCCACTTAGATGCCGACCAGCCCTGTTGTGTTCTGCCGTGTCGTCCCGGCGGGAAAATGCATAAGTAATTTAAATAAATGTCTGATACGTTCTCCTCGTGATGCCGAGGACCCCCGGGGGCGACAGGCGCCTCTGGCGTCCGCACCCGCGAAGGAACCCCATGGCCAACACGAAGATCCCGTTCGAACCGACGCCGATCCACGTCACCGACGCCGTTCTCGACGACCTCAAGGCGCGGCTGCGGCTCACCCGCCTGCCCGACGACACCGGCAACGACGACTGGCGCTACGGCATCAGCCGCGCCTACCTGGAAGAACTGGTCGGCTACTGGCTCCACCAGTACGACTGGCGCCGGGCCGAGGCCGCGATCAACGCCTACGAGCACTACCGGGTGAGCGTGGACGGCGTTCCCGTCCACTTCATGCGCAAGCCCGGCGTGGGCCCCGACCCCGTCCCGTTGATCCTCACCCATGGCTGGCCCTGGACCTTCTGGCACTGGTCCAAGGTCATCGACCCTCTCGCCGACCCCGCCGCCTTCGGGGGCGACCCCGCCGACGCCTTTGACGTCATCGTCCCCTCCCTGCCGGGCTTCGGTTTCTCCACTCCGCTGCCGGACAACCCGGACATGAACTTCTGGAAGGTCGCGGACCTGTGGCACACCCTGATGACCGGCACGCTGGGTCATGAGAAGTACGCCGCCGCCGGGTGCGACATCGGAGCCCTGGTCACCGGCCAGCTCGGGCACAAGTACGCCGGAGAGCTCCACGCCATCCATATCGGCTCCGGCCAGAAGCTCACCCTCTTCAACGGCGACCGCGCCTGGGACTTCAGCGGCGGCCTGCCCATCCCCGAGGGCCTGCCCGAGAGCGTCCACAGCCGGATTCTCGCCCTGGACCGGCGCTTCGCCGTCCACCTCGCCGCCCACGTCCTCGGATCCAGCACCCTCGCCCACGGCCTCAGCGACTCGCCCGCCGGCCTGCTGGCCTGGATGCTGGAGCGCTGGGCCAAATGGAGCGACAACCACGGCGACGTCGAGAATGTCTTCTCCAAGGACGACATCCTCACCCACACCATGATCTTCTGGGTCAACAACGCCATCGGTACCTCGCTGCGCTACTACGCCAACGCGAACCGTTACCCGTGGACCCCTTCCCACGACCGTCTGCCGGTCGTCGAAGCCCCGACCGGCATCACCTTCGTCGGGTACGAGAACCCACCCGGCGTCACCACCGAGCGGCGCGTCCAGAGCTTCCTCGACTCCGACCGAGCGGAGTGGTACAACCACGTCAACCTCACCGTGCACCACGACGGCGGCCACTTCATCCCCTGGGAGATCCCCGGCGGCTGGGTCGAGGACCTGCGTCGCACCTTCCGCCTCCAACGCTGAAGGGTCTCCCATCGACCGGCGAGGTGAGCCGCCGAGTCGTGTTCTTGCTGGTAGAAGCTGCAAGATGAGTGGTATGCGGGGAAATTTTGCTGGGTTCGCCGCACGGCGCCGGGGCGAGATCGGGGACGTGCTGCTGGCGGCCGCCGTCCTGGCGTTCACGATCCCGACGACGCTCATGGGCCGGTCCTTCTCGCTGCTGGCCAACGTGCCGGACTGGCTGGAGCTCCTCGCCGGGGTCGCAACGGCCGGCGCGATGCTGCTCCGGCGCCGTACGGCCTGGCCGATGATCGTCGGCGCGGTCGTCTGCGCCGTGCTGACCGGGCAGACCGTGCCGTTGGCCCTCGCCGCGTACTCGATGACCGCCGAGGACAGGGTGCGCCGCTGGCAGTGGGTCGCTGTGGCGCTGACGGGGGTCTACGTCGTGGCCGACTATGTGAACCCGTTCACCGACCAGTTCCTCTACCTGATCACGGTGCGGGCGCTGACACTGGTCTACCTGCCCGCGCTGGTCGGCACGTGGGTGCGTGAATACCGCAGCATGAACGCCGAGCTGCGGAGCGGGGTCCGGCTGCGTGAGCAGCACGCCGCCTCCCAGGAACGACGGTGGATCGCGGGGGAGCTGCACGACACCGTGACCCACGCGGTCACCGCCATGGTCCTCAACGCGGGCGTCATCCAGGACACCGAGGATCACGAAGAGATCGGCAAGCTGGCCACCGGCATCGAGGACAAGGGCGTCCAGGCGCTCACCGAGCTGCGCGGCCTGCTCACGGTGCTCCGGCGCGAGGAGGTGTACCAGTCGTCGCATGGCGTGGAGGCGATCCCCCGGCTGGTGGAGGAGGCGAAGGACATCGGCCTGCGGGTCAGCCTCCACCTCGACTTCCCGCAGGGCGCCCTGTCACCGCAACTGGAGCACGAGTGCTACCGGGTGGTCCAGGAAGGGCTCAACAACGTCCGCAAGCACGCGCCCGGATCGGATGTGCGGATCGTCTGCGAGGCCGACGGCGACGTCATGAGTGTCTCGGTGGTGAACACCCCGCACGGCAGGAGGGAGACCGTCCGCGAGTGCCCGGTCCTGGAGTCGGGCTACGGGCTGGCCGGCCTGTGGGAGCGGATCACCCTCGCCGGGGGACAGTTGGAGTCGGGGCCGACTCCCGAGGGCGGATACGCCCTGACGGCCCGCATCCCCTTCCAGCCGTCCCGAGCGGGCAAGTCGTAGATCGACCGGCGCGACCGTAGCCGTTAGGCGTAAACGGAGGAGTAGGGGGATAGGCCGAATAAGGCTCCTTTCCAGCGAGAAAGATATATGTCTTCTTTGCCGTTCGAGGTGTTTACCTGATAACCGCCGAACGAAGCTCCGGGGCGTGTCAGAGTGGAGAAACCCGCGCTTGTGCGGGCGTCGATATTCGTATGGTCTCGCGCCGGCACGCGTCTAGTCCCTCGGAGGTCTGAGTGGCGATAGTCGACAACGGGGATGGGAAGACGGCCGGGTGGCCGCGCGTTCTGGTGCCCGCCCTCATCGGCACCGCCGCGGTGCTCATCGCCTCCGCGATCGGCTACTCCGCCACGACTCCGGGCAAGTCACCCCCGTCCGCCCCGGTCGCCTCCCAGAGTTCCTGCGAGCGGCTGGCGTCGCGGGTTCCCGTGCGTCAGGTGAGCGCCGCCATCGTGTTCCCCGAGGTGTCGTACGCGGTCGACGACGCCGGTGACCGGCCCCGCATCGATCTGGCCGGGAGCTACCGGGGCACCATCGACGAGGGCATGCGCGTCGCCGTCATCGCGCAGGCCGACCCCCGCTCGTACGACTCGACGCCCGAGCGCCACCCCGGGGACGGTCGTTACTACTACGAGCAGGAACTGCAGGTCGACGAGGAGGCGCACTGCTGGTCGGCGCTGTCGCTCAACCCCGCCTACAGGGGGTCGAGCGGGCTGGTGTGGCATATCTACCTGGTCCTGGTCCCCGCTGACTTCGGCGTCACGTCCGTTTCGGCGCGCAACGAGGTCGAGGACGCCGTCTTCAACGGCCTGGACGTGCTCGCCGCGTTCACGGTCCGCACCTAACCTCCCCTAATACCAATATATCCGCTCAATACGGGCATAAGGCCGCGTCTATAGGAATTACCTCTAATCTCCTTATCCATCCCTATCGTTACCAGCCAGGACGAAGGGTAGGAACGTAGCGTCAAGACGCCGCTATCAAGGGGGGCATATGATCAGGACACTCCACCGAATGGGAATCCGATCCGGCATGATGTACACGGCCGGCATCATCTCCGTCGGCGCGTCATTCGCTACGTGGCTTCTGTCCAAGGAGTACGAGCAGGATCTCGCCCGCGCCGACCGCTGGGGCCTGTTCGTCGGCGAGTGGGCGCCGACCTTCTTCGCGATCGGCGTCGCCCTCAGGATCGAGGAGACCCGTGAGGAGGTCATGACCGGCCGCACCGAGGAGGACCGGCGTCAGCAAGATCGTATGGGCCGCCGCCTCGGTGGCCGCATGACCGCCGGGGTCTAGCGGAGCCACGGGCCTGGAACCCCGGAACACGGCCGGCCGCTCGCCCGGAGGGGCATGCGGCCGGCCGCGCTTTCAGTTCAGTCGTCGCGCCTTGCCGAGCAGGCGCTGCGCGATCACCACCAGGGCGAGGAACCCGCCGCTGACCACCTGCTGGAAGGACGAGGTCAGGTCGCCGATCTGGTTGATGAGGCTCTGGATCACCCCGAGCAGCAGCACCCCCGCGACCGTGCCGGTCACCCCGCCCGCGCCCCCGGTGAGCAGGGTGCCGCCGATGACCACCGCCGCGATCACGTCCAGCTCCAGCCCGATGCCGAGGATGGTGACCCCGGAGGACAGCCGGGCCGCGTTGAGCGCGCCCGCGAGCCCGGCGAGCAGGCCGGACATCAGATACACCAGGACCTTGGTGCGGGCGACGGGGACGCCCATCAGCGTCGCGGCGTGCTCGTTGCCCCCGATCGCGAACACGTTCTGGCCGAACCCCGTGCGTTGCAGCAGGAGCATCCCGAGCAGCGCGAGCACGGCGGCGACGTAGACGGGGTAGGTCAGGCCGAACAGCTCCCCCTGCCCGAGGCGGGCGAAGGCCGGGTCCTTGACCAGGTAGGTCGTCGCGCCCTCGTCCGAGATCGCGAGCATCAGCCCGCGCACGCCGAGCAGGCCGGCCAGCGTCACGATGAAGGGCGCCATGCCGGTCCGCGCGATGATCAGACCCTGGACCAGCCCCACCGTCCCGCACACCGCCAGGGGGAGCAGCAGCGCCACCACGACCCCCGCCTGCGAGCCGTACGCCGCGAGCACGCCGCCGAGGACGAACAGCGACCCCACGGACAGGTCGATGCCGCCACTGATGATCACGAACGTCATGCCGAGCGCGATGACGGCCAGGAACGACGACGAGACCACGATGCTCGCCGCGTTCTCCGCCGTGGCGAAGAAGTCGAAGGCGACGCTGCCGGCCGCCACCAGAGCCACCAGGACGATGAGGGCCCCGTGGTGCTGGAGGACGTGGCCGAGCCGCTCGCGCCGCGCCGCGCCCGCGCTCCGAACGGCCGGGGCCTCGAACGCGGGAACCACTTTGGAGTCGGTCATCGCGCTCCACGCTCCCGGGTGACGTACACGGCGGCGAGGATGATGACCGCCTGGACCATCTGGGTCCACGACTGGGGCAGGTTGTGCTTGATCAGTGTGGCCGACAGCAGTTGCATCAGCAGGGCCCCCATGACGGTGCTGAAGACCCTGATGCGCCCTCCGGCGAGCGGGGTGCCGCCGACGACGACAGCGGTGATCGCGGAGAGCTCGATGAACAGGCCGAGCGAGGTGGGGTCGCTGGCCTGCAGCCGGGCCGTGGCCAGCACTCCCGCCAGCGCCGCCAGCACCCCGGAGATCATGTAGACCGTGAGCAGCACCCGTTTCACCGGCAGGCCGGAAAGCTCGCTCGCGGTGCGGTTGCCGCCGATCGCGACGACCTGCCTGCCGAAGGTGGTCCGCCGTACGAGGAACGCGACCAGAAGGGTCAGCGCCGCCGCGATGATCACGATGATCGGCACGCCCGCCACGGAACTGCTGCCGAGCGCGATGAGGTCCGGGTTGCGGAACTCCATGAGCTGCGGCACGAGCACGTTCGCCACACCGCGCACGCCGACCAGCAGGGCGAGCGTGGCCACGATGGGTTGCACGCCCACGTACGCGACCAGGGAGCCTCCGGCCGCCCCGACGGCGGCGCCCGCGGCGAGCGCGACCAGCAGGGCGGGCAGCACGCCGTACCCGAGGTAGAGCACCACCATCGCGGCCGACAGCGCCATCACCGACCCGACCGACAGGTCGATGCCCTGCGTGCCGATCACCAGCGCCATCCCCAGCGACACGATCACGATCGGCGTGACCTGGACGAGCTGGGTACGGAAGTTCGCGACGTCCAGGAACCGGGGGGTGAACAGCACGTTGAGGACCAGCAGGGTCAGCACCGCGGCGTAGACCCCGTACTCCTGGAGCCAGGTGAACAGCCGCGCCCGGTCGGCGGGCGGGAGCGCCGTCGTCGTCGTGTCAGTCATGGGATTCCGCTCGTGAGGAGTGATCCGCCCGTGCCGTCGAAACGGAGTGGTCGGCGATCGAGGCCATGATCCCTTCCACGGTGACGTCGACGCCGGACAACTCGGCCACGACGGCTCCCTCGCGGAGCACGATGATGCGGTCGGACCCCTCGGCGAGCTCCTCCAGGTCCGAGGAGATCAGCAGTACGCCCAGGCCCTCGCCGGCCAGCTCGTCGATCAGCGCCTGGACCTCGGCCTTCGCGCCCACGTCGATCCCTCGGGTGGGCTCGTCGAGCAGCAGGACCTTGGGCCGCATCGCGAGCCACCGGGCGAGGAGCACCTTCTGCTGGTTCCCGCCGGACAGCTCGGACACCTTCTGGTGGGGCGAGGACGCCTTGATCCGGAGCCTTCGCATGAAGGTGCCGACGACCTCGTCGATCCGGGCGTCCGACACCACCCCACCTCGGGCGAGGAACGGAAGCGAGGCCAGCGCGATGTTCTCGCGCACAGAAAGGTTGGGGATGATGCCCTCGGCCTTGCGGTCCTCGGGCAGCAGGCTGACTCCGGCACGGATCGCCGTGGTCGTGGAGCCGCGCCGCAGCGGGAGCCCGGCCACGATCACCTCCCCGGAGTCGAGCGGCTGCGCCCCCATGATCGCCTTGGCGGTCTCGCTGCGGCCCGCGCCGAGCAGCCCCCCGAGCCCGACCACCTCACCCGGCCGCACGCTGACCGAGACCTCCCGGAGTACGTGCCTGCGGCTGAGCCCGCGTGCCTCCATCACCGGCTCACCGGTGGCGGCCGCGGCGTGGTCGCGGGAGAACCTCGTCGCTCCGCTCGCCCTGACCTCGTTGAGATCGCGGCCGAGCATGAGCGAGATGAGCTGGAGCCGCCCAAGGTCCGCGATCGGCCCGGAGTGCGCCAGCCGTCCGTCCCGCAGCACGGTGACCCGGTCGCACACCTGGTACAGCTCGTCGAGCCGGTGGCTGACGTAGATCACGGCGATCCCGTCGTCGCGGAGCCGCCTGATCACCCCGAACAGCGTCTCCACCTCGCGGGGCTCAAGGGAGGAGGTGGGCTCGTCCATGATGACGACCCTGGCGTCCACCGAGATGGCCCTGGCCAGGGCCACCATCTGCTGGGCGCCCACGCCCAGCGTGCGGAGGGGGCGCCGCACGTCCGTCCGCACCCCGTAGCCGGTGAGGACGCGCTCCGCCTCCGCGTACATGCGGGCGGCGTCGATCACCCCGAGCCGGTTGCGGGGTTCGCGTCCGAGTAGCAGGTTGCGGGCCACGCTCATCATCGGGACGAGGTTGATCTCCTGATAGATCGTGGAGATTCCCGACCGCTGGGCGTCGAGCGGGGTGGCGAAGGCCGCGGGCTCGCCCAGGTACCGCAGCTCGCCGCCGTCCGGCTGGTAGACGCCCGTGAAGATCTTGATCAGCGTCGACTTCCCGGCGCCGTTCTCGCCGACCAGTGCGTGCACCTCGCCCGGACGTACGGTGAACGACACGCCGTCGAGCGCGACCACGCCGGGAAACCGCTTTGTGATCTCGCCGGCTTCCAGGACGGGCTCGTCGGATGTGCCCAATGGCTTCCTCCTCCACGTCGCTTCCGGGTACGGACGACGCCGTTCCACGATCAGTAGGCCTCGTCCAGGCCCGCCTTGGCGCTGTCCTCCCCGTACTCCCGGTCGGAGATGATGACCTTGTCGGGGATCGGCTGGCCGTCGAGGAACTTCTGGGCGGTCTCGAAGGCGAGCGGGCCGAACCTCGGGTTGGATTCGATCACGGAGTACAGCCAGCCGTCGATGATGCCCTGAACCGCGCTGCGGGTGCCGTCCACCGACACGATCTTGATGTCGCCGGCCTCCTTGCCGGCGCCCTTGAGGGCGGTCACGGCGCCGAGCGCCATCTCGTCGTTCTCCGCGTAGATCCCGTTGATGTCCGGGTTCGACTGGATGAGCTGCTCGGTGACCTGCTGGCCCTTCTCCCTGGCGAACTCCCCGGTCTGCTCGAAGGAGATCTGGATGTCCGGGGCCTGCTTCGCCACCTGGTCCTTGAAGCCGTTGGTGCGCTCGGTGGTCACGTTGTTGCCGGGGGCGCCCAGCAGGATCGCGACCTTGCCCTTGCCGCCGAGCGCCTTGATCATCTGGTCGGCCGCGCGCTTGCCCTGCTCGTAGAAGTTCGACCCGATGAACGTCAGGTAGTCCCCGCACGACTTGGCGTTGATCTTCCGGTCGACCGTGATGATCGGGATCTTCTTGGCCGAGGCCTGCTGGAGCACGGGCTCCCAGCCGTCGGAGTTCAGCGGGGCGATGACGAGCAGTTGAGCACCCTGCGCGATCAGCTGCTGGACGTCGGTGATCTGCTTGGAGAACTGGGACTGCGCGTTGGTCACCCTGAGCTTCTGGATGCCCAGCCTGGCCGCCTCGTCCTTGATCGACTTGGTTTCGGCGATGCGGAAGGGGTTGGCCTCCTTCTCCGACTGCGAGAAGCCCACCGTGGCGGTCTTGAGGTCGAACTTCTCGCCGCCGAACTGGTCGAGCGTGCAGGTCGGCCCGGCTTCGCCGGTCGGCGTCCGCACGACCTGCTGTCCCTGGGTGCTGCTCGCGGCCGGCGCGGCCGTGGTCTCCTCTGACTTGGCGCAGCCGACGGCCGCGAGGACCACGGCGAGGGTGACGGCGGCCGTCCGTACATGGCGGCCGGGCTCCATGGTCATGATCGTCTTTCCCTTCGAGCTGACGTGCCCGCGCGGCCACGTCTGGTGGGGTGATCGGTCCGTCCATCGCGGGGGGGCCTTTCCGCATAAGACGGGAGGCCGAGCCTTTTCGCACAAAACCGAACAGGTCCGGACTTATGAAGACCTCAAATAAGCACCGCCGAACGGAAACAGTCAAGGGTTCCGATCGCAAACGCTCGAACTCGGTCACCATCGAAGGCGGAGCAGGCGGTCGGCGCTCGGCTCGCGGGGACCTGGGCGGCCGACTATGATCAGAATCGGGCAAGTGTTATACGTGCGGCACGGATGACAAGGTGGGAGCCGTGGGCGACACCGAGGGTTCGGGGGAAGTCCGCCGGCCCGTGTTCGCCGCCGAGCGCCGGCAGCGCATCATCGAGCTGGTGCGCGTCAACGGCGCGGTCTCGCTCAGGGAGCTCGCCCTGGCGGTGCGCTCGTCGGAGGTCACGGTGCGCCGCGACCTGCGCGCGCTGGAGGCCGAGGGCCTGCTCAACCGCCACCACGGCGGCGCGACGTTGCCCGGTGAGCTGTCGCGGGAGCCTACCCACTCGCAGAAGGCGCAGGTCGCCTCCGTCGAGAAGAGCGTGATCGCCGACCTCGCGGCGTCCCTGGTCGAGGACGGCGACGCCATCGTGGTCGGGCCCGGCACGACCACCCAGGAGTTCGCCCGCAGGCTGACCAGGAACACCGAGCTCGCCGTCGTGACGAACTCCCTCCTGGTCGCCCAGGCGCTCGCCGGCTCGCCGCGCGTCGAGGTGGTCCTCACCGGCGGCACGCTGCGCGGCTCCATCCACGCCCTCGTCGGCAGCGCCGCCGAGCACTCGCTGGCGGGCCTGCGCGTGCGGCGGGCGTTCATCTCTGGCAACGGGCTCTCCGCCGAGCGCGGGCTCTCGACCCCGAACCTGCAGGTGGCCAGCGTCGACCGCGCGCTCGCGGCGGCGGCGGAGGAGGTCGTCGTGCTGGCCGACCACACCAAGATCGGCATCGACACCATGGTGCAGACGGTCGCGACCGAGCAGATCGACCACCTGGTCACCGACGACGCGGCCCCCCGGGACGTGCTCGACGAGCTGGGCAACAAGGGCGTACGGCTGCACGTGGCGCGGCTCGGGTGACCTTGACTGGTTTTGATCGGCCGTGACCGGATGAGCTTCTTTCTGTTACGGGATTGTTTCCTTTCCCGATCACCATCGGTCCCAACGAGGTGTCTCCTCTCGCCCAGGCAGGCCGTCCGGGGAGGAAGCTGGTGACAGGTAGCAGCATGGTCCTCCAGGCCGCGGGCGTCCTGAAGAGCTTCTCCGGCGTCCGGGCGCTCGACCACGTCTCCGTGGCCATCGCCGAGGGGGAGGTCCACGCGCTCATCGGCGGCAACGGCGCGGGCAAGTCGACCCTGGTCAACCTGTTCTCCGGGGTGTGCCAGCCCGACGGGGGAGAGCTGCGCTACATGGGCGAGCCCGTGAGGTTCGGCGGCCCCCTCCAGGCGCTGCGCGCGGGCATCGCCACGATCTACCAGAAGGGCAACCTCGCTCCCCAGATGAGCGTCGCCCGCAACATCTTCCTCGGCCGGGAGCCGCGCGGGCGCTTCGGCCTCATCGACTTCGCCCGCATGCACGCGGACGCGGAGGAGATCCTCGCCGGGTACGGCGTGCGCGCCGACGTCCGCAGGCCGGTCGCCTCGCTCGCCGCGGGGACCCGGCAGATGGTCGCCCTGGCGCGTGCCGTCTCGGCCGGAGCCCGGGTCGTGATCATGGACGAGCCCACGTCGTCGATGGAGCCCGGCGAGATCGAGACGCTGTTCCGCGTCATCGGCGCGCTCCGCGACGGCGGCCGGTCGGTGGTCTACGTGAGCCACCGGCTGGAGGAGCTCTACCGCGTCTGCGACCGGGCCACCGTCCTGCGCGACGGCAAGGTCGTCCACACCGGTCCCATGGCCGGCCTCGACCGCTTCAGGCTCGTATCGCTGATGCTGGGCAGGCCCTTCCACCCGCCGCGGGCGCCGGTGGACGGCGGCGGCGGCCCCGCCGACGAGCCGGGCGACCTGCCGGTCCTCTCGGCCAGAGGGCTCAGCCGGCGGCACGTGCTGACCGACATCTCCATCGCCCTGCGCCCCGGAGAGGTGGTCGGCCTCGGCGGGCTGCTCGGCGCCGGGCGCAGCGAGACCGCACGGGCCATCGCGGGCGTGGAACCCGTGGACGCGGGACAGGTGACGGTGGCGGGCGCCCCGCTGGGCAAGTGGTCGATCAAGAGCGCCATCAGGGCCGGCGTCGGGCTGGTCCCGGAGAACCGCAGGACCGAGGGGATCATCCCGACCCTCTCCGTGCGGGACAACATCGCCCTCGCGGCGCTGCCCCGCCTCTCGCGGGCCGGCATCGTGTCGGACGCCCGTGTCGACCGCATCGTGGCGACCTTCATGCGGCGGCTGCGCATCAAGGCCGTGTCACCCGGCCAGCGGGCCGGAGAGCTGTCGGGAGGCAACCAGCAGAAGGTGCTGCTCGCCCGCTGGCTCGCGATGAACCCCAAGGTGCTCCTGCTGGACGAGCCCGGTCACGGTGTGGACGTGCCCAGCAGGGCGGAGATGCGGTCGCTCATCGACGAACTGGCCGTCGACGGGCTCGCCGTGCTGCTGATCTCCTCGGACGTGTCCGAGCTCGTGGAGAACTGCGACCGCGTCGTGGTCCTGCGGGACGGCAGCGTCGCCAGGGAGCTCACCGGCCACGACGTGACCGAGGACAACATCATGTCCGCCATCGCGGCCACCGGCCGCGGAAGCGCCTCCGGCCTGGGAAGCGCCGCCGCTGACCTCAGGTGAGGGTGACGTACTGCCGGGGGCGCAGGGCCTGCCCGCGGAGGGCGGCGAGGGCGGCGGCCCGGCCGGTCGGGGTCAGCTCGGCCGGGGCCGGCTCCGCCGGGGCCGGCGCGCCGGGCCGGGAGGCGGGGGTGACGCACAGGTCGAACGCCTCCAGCCGGTGGCGCAGCTCCACCAGGGGACCGGCCACATCGGCGGGGGTCGCCGTGCGCCAGCCCTCACCCACGACCACCTCGGTGACCCGCTCGGCCAGCGACCCGGAGGGCAGCTCCTTGCCGTCGGTCAGCAGCATCAGCCCGACCTCGCGCACCGACATCTCCATCTCGCGCTCGCCGGGCGCGGGGGTGAGCAGCGCCAGCGACGCGGCCTGCCACATGGCCTCGGGGTCGTCGAGCAGCCGCCTGCCCGTCGCGGTGATCAGAAGCCTCCTGCCGGTGCGGTGCACCGCCCCCATCTCGTGCTCGGCGATGCGGCGCAGGGCGCGCAGGGCGGTGATGCCGCTCTCGCTGCGCGTGCCCGTCATCGCCCAGCCGAACCGCTCGGCCGCCTCGACGACGAGCGCGCGGGCGATGTTGTGCCGTTGGGTGAGCGGCACGCCCTCGGGGCGGGCGGCCGTCTCCAGCAGCCAGCGCAGGGCGGCGAAATGGGATCCGCCGGGGACGGGGATGGGCGCGTGGAGGCGTACCTCGAAGGGCTGTGCCAGCTCGCGGCGGGCGGCGCCACGGCCGAGCACCCACCGGTTGAGGCGCTCGCCGTGTACCCGGTTGAGCCAGTTGTCGCCGCCCAGCTCGGTGCGGGGCGCCGTGAGCCAGCGGCGGGTCAGCGCCTCCGCGTGGGTCTTCCAGCTACTCGCGGCCGGCTCCAGTTCGCCGGACACGATGGCGATCTCCAGCGCGGCCGAGCAGGCGAGATGGGCGCCTAACTCCTCCGGGCCCATGATCGAGCTCCAGCGGAGCTCCGGCACGTCGGGCGGCAGCACGCCGGTGGCGCCGAGGGCGCGCTGGTAGGCCGCCGTCCCGGCGTCCTCGCCCTCGCGGTCGTACGTGCGCAGGATCTGGGAGGTGGTCGGAGACGCGCACAGGGCGGCGTAGCGCTCCATGCCTCCGAGCCGCAGCAGTCGTCCGAGTGCCCGGGCGATGTCGCCATGGTCGCCGGTCACCTTGAGCGGCAGCGTGTACCAGAGGAACTCGCACACGTCGAGCTGAGTGATCGTTTCGAGCGGCTCGGCGCCGGTCAGCCATTCGACGGCGGTCCTGGCGTCGTCGGCGACGTCCGGATCGGAGCGCTCGAGCTCTGTCAGGAGCGCGGCAACGTCGGGTGCAGGCATGCCCCGCAGTCTGCCGTATAGGCCTGGGCCCTGACGACGACCACCACCACGGACGATTTCCACGTCACCTACCTGTAAGGCCAGAACGAGCAGAAGGGCTGAGTTGTGCGGGTTGAGGCGTCATATCCAGCGGTCGAACAGCATGCGCCGATGCCAATCGTCGTAGGGAATGATCTCGGCGGCGATAACGGGGTACAGCCACCAGAAGTTAATCAGTGCGACGAGCACGAAGGCACCAGAAAGCGAAGCTCCGATGATCCGCCGCACCGGCTCGCCGTCGGCCGGTCCGATGAGCAGACCGGCGGCGAGCACCAGCGCGAGGATCATGAACGGCAGCATGGGCGCCGTGTAGAACATGAACATCGTGCGCTTGTCGGCCAGGGCGTAGTAGACCCAGGGCAGCGCTCCGACCCCGTACGCGAGCAGCACGGCGCCGGCCCGCCAGTCGCGGGTGGACACGTACCAGACGATCATCGCGAGCAGGGCGGCGATCGCCCCGAACCAGATGACGGGGGTGCCCACCCCGAGCACGGCCTGCGAGCACCTCGCAGCCCCGCACCCGCTGGGGCTCTCGTAGAAGAACGCGACCGGCCGCAGCAGCAGGGGCCACTCCCACGGCCACGACTGGTACGGATGGGACGAGTCGAGGCCGGTGTGGAAGTTCAGGACCATCCACTGGTAGTTCCACCAGGAGCGCAGGGAGTCGAAGACGAAGTATCCCCAGCCGCTGGAGGTGGCCTGGGCCCAGTTGCGGCCGTACCCGTACGCGGTGGCGAACCAGCCGGTCCAGGTCAGCATGTACCCCACCGCCGGGACCACCGCCATCGCCAGCACACTGGTCGGCGCGTCCTGCCCCAGCACCCCCGCGTACGGCCT
>NZ_JBICTU010000056.1:0-23266 GCF_043197795.1 Sphaerisporangium sp. NPDC049003 | reverse complement strand
CGAACTGAGGGAGATCATTATGATCGACTACACGACCAGGTGGTCCCTTCCTCGTGGCAACTGGGTGGTCCCATCAGGCTGGCAAGCGACAGCACCGACGGGGTGTGCTACTCGTGGTGGACTGGGCGGTATTCGGCGGCTACCAGTCGCAAGCTGTTCCGGTACATCACTGCGGAGCGACCGGAGAGCGCTGCGGACGCTATCGCGGAGCGGTGGCGTGAACTCGGTGGTGCTGATCCACTGGCCCGTGAACTGGTGGGAGCGCCGATATGAGTTCATCGCTGTCCGGTATGGGCCCCATCAATGTGCGGCCGGGGGATCAGACCGCTGTGCAACGTACAGCGGCTCTAGCGGTCGCCACGGTCAAGGCGTCTCTCGCAGAGCAGCGCGAGGTCCCCAGCGTCCCCGTGCCGTCTACCAGGGGATCCTAAGCACCGCCGGTCTTCTCTGGCGTTGACCCTGGAGAAGGACGGCGGATCCACCTGAGCTGTCGCGGTTTCGTCTCTGCGCTCCACATCGGAGCGGGACCGCGACACCCTCACGGCCCCGCTCTCATCGTGGGGGGAGCGGGGCCGTGGACCCCTGGTTGGCTGGCTCGCTAATCCTGAAGCTCGTAGCCCCAGCCAGGCCGGTGGTGCAGGGGAGGAGCCGCCGTCCTCACCCTGCACCACCAACGCAAGCAGCAGCCTTTGGGCCGCGCGGATCACCCCCGACGAAAAGAGGATGCGGATGAGGATCGGGTTCAGCTTCTGGGGTTCCTCGGCCCTGGCAACGTTGCACCGATGCGCATCAGGCGCCCACCGAGGCCGAGTTCCGGGCCGCGATGGAATCCTTCGGCTACGAGGCGGACGCGCCGTTCCTGGTGGAGGATGGACATGTCCTTACGCACGCACTGGGCGAGCAACGCCGGTACGCCCTGCAGCACGCATTGGGCTACCAGGTGTGGGAAGTTGATCACCCGCACCTCCACGCCGCCCACGGCCGCGCCCTGCAAGGGTATGTACTGAGCGATGACGAGCAGGCGCGACTCGACCAGGCGCGGGAACGGCTCGCCGCCGGCGCCCGCTTCGACGACGACTGAACGACCAGGAGGGGCCATCATGCCGAACCAGCTGTGGATGGCCGCGCCCCTGGTCGCGTTCGATCTGGAGGGCACCGGCGGTCAGGACCGCGAGAACGAGGCGATCCTGGAGGTCGGGGTCGTCCCGCTGGCCGGTGGCCGCCCCGACGTGGACCGCGCCTATCACTCGATCGTCAACCCGGGGCGGCGCATCCCGCGCCGTCCCTGGTCTCCGCCCGGCCTGACGAGCGACATGCTGGCCCTGGGCCCGACACTCGATCACATCCTTCCCGAGCTGATGGCCCGCCTCAATGGGGCGTACATCGTCGGCCACAACGTGACCGTGGACTGGCGGCTGTTGTCGCTGCGCTGCCCCGGCATCCGCCCGGCCGCACTGATCGACACGCTGAAACTGGCCAGGCTGATCCGATCAGGCAGCCGGCGCAACAGCCTGACCGCCCTCCTCACCCACTACCAACTGACCGATGAGGTCTTCCATCTCGCTGTCGGCGGGCAACCGCACCGTGCTCTGTGGGACGCGGTCGGCGCCGGCCTGCTGCTCCGCACCCTCGTTGAGAAGCTGTTCGGGCAGACCATCACCGTCGACAAGCTGCGCCAGGTGGCTGGGGTGCCGATCAACGGTGAAGCCATGGGTTATGAGTCTGGCCAACTGCCGTTACTGTTTTGACTGATCACCAGGCGAACGCCCTGTCCTCCGTGACGCGGAGGACAGGGTGCCCAGCACCTGTAGGCGTACCCCTGGCAACGGTCTACCAGAACTCGCGGGGGAATAGTCCACGCTTCATGAAGATCGGTAAGCAATTGTCGGGGGACGTGGTAGAGCGGCGTTCCTCCCTGGCTTTAGTTCTGCCACAGTTCTGCCAGAGGGCGGCTAGGAATGGCAAACGACCACCACTGACCACAATGAGTATTCCCAGGTCAGAGCAAGAACGATAACGATATTGCAGGTCGGCGATCTGCACATCTGAGATCTACACCCTCTTCGAGGGCACCAGCGAGGTCCAGAGGTTGCTGATCGGCCGCGCGGTCACCGGCCTGCCCGTCCAGTGACGTTCCGCATCGTCAGAGCCCCGAGGTAGTGATCGCACGGCAGCCGTCGACGGCCCGGTCGGTCTCGCCCGGCGTGGGTGGTGCGATGTCGAGAGCCCAGCAGTAGAAGCTCAGTTCGTCGACGTCTTGTTCGATGAGCGCCGTGAGCGTGGTGCCGCCGCCGTGGCCCGAGGCCCGGAGGGGCAGCAGGAGATAGGGTCCGCCCCGCGTGCCTTCGGCCTGGAGCATGGCGACCATCTTGAGGGGGTCGTACGGTGGCGCGACCCGGTCGTTCAACGCCGACACGAACGTCATCACGGGGTAGCGGCGATCGGCTCGGACGTTGTGGTACGGCGAATAGCCGGCGAGATACGCGCCCTCGACGGGATCGTCGGGCGAGCCGTATTCGACGGTCGCCGAGCTCAGGTAGCCGAATTTCGGGAAGTTCAGCATGTCCAGGACGGGCGCGCGGCAGTAGACGGCTCCGAAGGCCTCTGGTGCTTGCATGGCGGTGACGGCGACGAGCAGACCGCCGTTACTGTTGCCACGCGAAACGAGCTTGGAGGGCGTCGTATAGCCCGCCGACTCCAGCCAACGCGCCGCGGCGATGTAGTCGTCGAAAGCGTTCTGCCGCCGCGTCTTGCATGCCCCCTCGTGCCAGTCGCGGCCGTATTCGCCGCCGCCTCGCACGTTCGCGAAGGCGAGGACGCCGCCCAGCTTCAACCAAGCGGCGTTCAGGGCCGAAAAGCGTGGCTCCAGCGGGATGTTGAAGCCACCGTAGCCGCTCAGACGTACGGGCCGGCGCCCGTCGCGAGGGAGGTCTTCGCGGTGAACGATGAACATCGACACCCGCGTGCCGTCCGGCGACTCGTACCAGACCTGGTCCGTCACGTACGCGGACGCGTCCAGCCCGACGTCGGGCACGTGGTACGGGGACAGGCGGTCGGCCGCGTAGTCATACCGGTAGACCGATGGTGGCTGCACGTACGACGTGAAGTTCACCCACACCTCGTCGCCGCTCCAGCTGCCATCGACGCCGCTGATGATGCCTTCGCCCTCGTTGCGATTCACCGAGCCGAGCGCCGGCAGCACCAGGTCGCGTAGGTGGGCGCCGTCTTCTGCGTGGATGCGCACGCGATGCGACGCCGCATGTGAGTAGACGGCGTAGAGCCGGCCGCCGACGCCGGCGACCGTCTGCAGCGTGTCCGAGTTCTCGGGGATGAGCGTCCGCCAATTCGTCGGCGCCGTGAGCGGCGCGACGCAGAGACGGCCGCGCGGCGCGTCCAGATCGGTATGGACGAGCAGCGAGTCGCCGATCACCTGCACCTGGTTGAGCGACCGCATGGTGGGAGCGACCGGCACGAGCGCGTCGTCCGCGAGGCGTAGCAGGTGGACGACGTTGGCATGCACATAGTCCCACTTGTAGAGCACGGCGAAGCGTCGGCACTCGCTGACCTTGACGGAGCACCAGTACTCCTTCTCGTGATCGTCGCCGAAGATCCGGCGGGCCGGCGCGTCCGACCCGAGCCGATGCTCGTAGATGGCGTTCCAGTACGCCTCGTCGCCCGCGGGCACCTCACCAGGCTCGGGACACGCCGCATAGAAGAACCCTGACCCGTCGGGTCGCCAAGCCGGTGAGGTGTGGCTCGTACCGCGGGGCCGGTCGGGGAGCAGCCGCCCCGTCTCGACGTCGAGCACGTGGATCACCGCGTCGTGGGTGCCGCCAACGGCCTTCCCGAACGCGACCAGCGTGCCGTCGGGGGACGGCACGGCGAACACCAGCGCCTCGTCGCTCCTCCATGTGTTGGGGTCGAGTACCGGTTCGAGCGGCGCGTCCTTGCCGCGCCGCACCATGAGACAGGGCTTCTCGTCGTCGGTGTCCGCCTGCCAGACGAACTCGCGTCCGTGCGGGCCGGTGCGAATCGGCGGCGACAGCCGCGCATGGCGCGCTGAGCGGGCGACCGTGGCCCGCAGCCAGTCGCGTCCCGGCGCTCCGCGCAGCACAGCATGCGTGACGGCTTCCTGCGCATTGATCCACGCCTGGGTCTCCGCGTCGTCGAGCCGCTCCAGCCAGGCGTAGGGGTCGTCAAATCGCTTACCGTGCAGCATGTAGCCGCTATCCGGATCGTGTCGCGTCGTGGGAACCTTTAACGTGAGTCTTGCCATCCTGTGATTCTCCACTGGCGCGCGACCAGCCTGTGCGGCTACGGCGCGCCGCCGGCACTCCAAGGCCGACTCCTTGTCGGCCGCGCGTCAATGGTCCGGCGTCGTCTCCGCCAGTTCGCTCAGCGCGGTCCGGTTGGGCAGGCCGGTCTTGGTGAGCAGGGACGCGACGTGCTTTTCCACGGTGCGCGGCGACAGGTGCAGCCGCGTCGCGATCTCCCGGTTGCCGAGCCGCCGGGCGAGCAACCGCAGGACCTCGTACTCGCGTACGGTGACCCCGGCGGCGCGCAACCGAGAAGGGATGTTGTCGGCCCCGGGGCGACGCTGGGTGACGCGCACTCCGGCCCGGCGCATCAGCGTCCGGCAGGCGCCGGCGACCGCGGTCACCCCGCCGGAGTGGAAGTACTCCTCGGAGCGGCGCAGCCACTCGACCGGGGTGCCCCAGCCGTCGGTGATCGCGGCCTCGGCCACCAGGCGTAGCCCGATATTGCGGCTGGTGCCGAACAACTCGCCCACCCGCACCGCCTGCTCGACGGCATCGGCGGCGTCGCGGCCTGACCCCGCCCGGCCGTGCAGCACGGCGCTCGCGAACAGCGCGAACTGCCGGTCCCAGCGCAGCCGGCTGGCCGGCGCCGCGACCACCGCCTGGTATTCCGGCCAGTCCAGTTCACCGGCCAGCGACCGCAGGAGGAGATCCAGGCCGTAGCGGCCGGTCAGAGGGTAGACCGTCGGGTTCTGGTCCTCGGCGGCCAGCGCGCGTGACTGCTCCGCCATGGCCAGCGCCCGGTCCTCCTCAAGGAGCGCGCACCATGCCCGCGCCAGCCCGTGCGCCCGCGGCGTGAGCTGCGCGTGCTCGGGCACCTGGTGGCGCAGTTCGGCGAACGCGGTCTCCATTTCCTGCCGCCGGCCCTGGTGGGCGGCGAGGATGGCCCGCTGCAGAAGCGCGTACCTGGCGGCCTCCAGGAGCCGCAGCCGCGAGGCCGACTGGAGCACCTGGTCGAGGATCTCCCCGGCGACGCCGAAATCGGCCCGTAAGATCGATTGGAAGGAGATGCAGGTCTCGGCCTGGAACCGGGCCGTGACCGCGCCGACCCGCGACGCCTCCTGCCGGACGTGCTCCAGCCGGCTGATCCCGCCGTCGCGCAGCGCCTCGTCGTTGCCGAGCCGGATCAGCGTGTGGATCTCCTCAATCGGCAGGTCGTACCGCACGGCGAGGCCGCGCGCGTGTTCGAGGCACGCCGTCGCCTCCTGCGGGTCGCGTGGGCGGCTCAGCGCCCCCAGTAACTGCCACGCCTGGCAGGCGACCATGGGGAGCCGGGCCTTCTCCGCCACCTTGGCGGCGCGCCGCGCGAGTTGTTCGGCCAGTCCCACCTGGTCAGGGCCCGGCAGGTCGAGCACGAGATGGGCGGCGACGACATCGATCGGCGCGGAGTCCCGGTCGGCGGCGCCCGGGCCCAGGAGCCGGCGCGCGATCTCCACCTGGGCGAGGCCATCGGCGGACCGGCCGCCTACCGCGGCGGCCCAGGCCAGGCGGGTGTGCAGTTCGGCGCGGGAACTGCGGCTGATCAGGCCGGTGAACTCGTCGAGCTGGCCGGCCGCTGTGACCGCCCGCTCCACCAGGCCGGCCTCGGCGAGCGCCAGGAGCAGCGCGGCGAGCGCGTCGGCCCGCGCCTGCGCGTCGGTGCCGTGCCCGAGCAGGTCGAGGGACTTCTCCAGCAGGCTGACCGCCGTGTTCGCCGCGCCTTGCGCCAGCGCCCTTCGGCCCGCCTCCGCGAACAGCCCCCCGGCGGCGGCGGGTTCGCCCGCCTGCAGCCGCAGGGTGGCCGACGTCTGGCACCAATCGTCGGGCAACTCGGGGAACACGGCCAGCACCGCGTCGGCGGCGCGCCGCGCGAGCGCGCCGCGCTCGTCCGGGGTCAGCAGGGTGAGCAGCGCCTCTACGACGAGCGGGTGCTGGAAGGCGTACCAGTCGGGGGTCTCCTCGTCCGGTGCGACGAATTCGGCGGTCAGCTCGGCGTGCAACTGCCTGAGCACTTCGCGGTATCCGAGTCCGGTGGCCGCCTGCAGCACCGACACCGGGAAACGCGGGCCGAGCACCGCGGCGACCGAGAGCAGGTCCCGTCCCTGCGGGCCGAGCTTGTCGAGTCGCGTGGCCATGGTACGGGTGAGCGAGCCGGTCACCCTGGTGTGCAGCTTGCCGGTGACCCGCCAGCGTCCGCTGTCGCGTTCACGTGCCACGAGCCCGCCGCGCAGCATCTCGCCGAGCATCTCCTCGACCATCAGCGGAACGCCGCCGCTGTCGGCCCATAACTGCTCGGCCAGCTCGTCGGGGACGTGGGACGCGTCGCACTCCAGGTGGACCCCGGCCAACCGGCGCACCTCGTCTCCGTCGAGCCGGCGCAGTTCGAGCAGGCCGGCGGAGCCGCGCTGCGCGGCCGAGCGGGCCATGTCGAGGGCGGGGCACGGCTCGCTGGAGGCCGCGCCGAGCAGCATGGCGGGTTGCCCGGCGAGGTTCTCGACGAGGTAGTCGACCACGGCCAGGCTCTCGGCGTCGGAGTTCTGCAGGTCGTCCAGGATCATCAGGCAGCCGCGCTCCCGCCCGGCGAGCGCGGTCAGCCGCAGCACCGCCTCGGCGAGGATCACCAGTGACCCGCCCTCGTGCGCGGGCGCCGGCGTGCCCCAGTCGGGCACCAGCCTGGCGAGGACCGGCTGGTACGGGCCCAGTTGCGCGACGTCGATGGGAGTGCCGGACCGCTGCAAGGACATCAGCGCCTCGGTCAGCAGTCGGAACGGGGCCATCGGGCCGATCGGGCTGGCCCGGCCGCGAAGGGTGCACATGTCGGCCGCGAGGCCGAGGTCGGCTGCCGCCGTGGACAGGCGTGACTTGCCGATCCCGCCTTCTCCGATCACGAAAAGCGCGCCGCCCCGTCCGGACCGAGCGCTGGCCAACGCACGGTCGATCGTGCGAAGCTCTTCATCCCGGCATACCACGGCCGATACGGGGAACAGGGTCATTTGACGTTAATAGCCAATTTTGCCGGGTTTACGCGGCATGTCAGATGGCAAAAACGGCACCCGGTGGAAACCGTGCCCGCATCGGGGTCACAGAGAAACCGGGTGCCGCACTGGTCACGCTCACCGCAGGCGGTCAGAGGGCCGGCGGATACGCCGGACCGTGCCGCTCGCCGGCGGGATGTCACACGATTCTGCTGATGGACGTCTCGCCACCGCAGCAGGTGGTGTCCGCGGGGCCGGCCAGGCTGTTGATCGCGCTGCCGAGCCCCGTCGTGGTGCCGCCCGTCGTGGCGATGACACCGGCCAGCACGGCGACCCGCAGGCCGAACTGCACCCCCGGCCTGCCCAGTCTGCCGGCGCCTGCCGCGGGCGTGGATTCCCGTGCCTCGTCGCGGGAGTCGGTCCGGTGGGTGCGCGTGCTCAACAACTCGAACCTCATTTTCCTCAGCCTTCCTTTCGAGTTCGTCTTGCGCGTTGGTCGTCTGCCGGTCGGGTGCCGGGGAGCCTCGGGCCGAGGCCGCGGCGATGTCAGGGGGTGGGTTCCAGGAGCAGTACAGAAGGGACCGTCCGCGGGAAGCCAAGCCGTAGCAGCCCGTATCCGATGCCCGCGAGCCCATGCAGTAACCCGGGCGTGGCGATCCCGCCGGGGGTGGCACAGGTCGGTCCGTGCCGGTGGACCGCGTCGAGGACGAGGTCGGCGCGGTGGTGCAGGGTCGGGGGGGCGCTCTGGTCCGGTGTGACGGCGGTGAGCACGAGGAGCGCGTCGGCGATGCCGAGTTCGCCATGGCACAGGCTCAGGTCGCCGAGCACGGGGCGTTCGGCCAGCGAGAGCAGAGCCGCCTCGGTTTCGGCCGTCGCGGCGTCCCTCGCCAGGCACGCGCGTGCCATGAGCAGGCCGGCGGTCCCACGGCACCAGCCGTGCCCCTGGGGCCCGCCCGGGACGATCTGCTCGCCCGCCCGCCGCAGCGCGCGCCGGCCCGCGTGGGAATGGCGCGAGTCCGGTGCGTGCATGGCGAACCGGGTGAGTGCCCAGCCGATCCCGGCGGCGCCGGAGGCGAAGCCAGGCGGAATCCCGTCCCCGTCGGGGACGCACCGCCCCGTGGTCCGCTCCACGAGGTCCGCGAGCCGGTCGGCGCACGTGACGGCCAGCCTCGCGGCCGCCCCGGAACCGATCTCGCGGTGCACCGCGCTCATCGCGGCAAGGCATCCGGCGGTTCCGTCCGTCCACCCGGGCGGCTCAGGCGGCCCGCCCAGGCCGACCGTGCGGTCCGCCAGTTCCACGCTCGTCTCGGCCCAGTCACGCAGCTCTTGGTCGTCGAGCAGGGTGGCCAGCCGGGCCAGCGCGTAGCTCATGCCGCCGAGTCCCGCGTTGCTGCCGCAGGCGACCGCGGTGAGCAGGTCGGCCCGGCCGGCGAGGGTGGCGAGCAGCTGGGGGATCGGGCCCACCGCGCGGCGCGCCGCCTGGCCGTAGCGGGCGATGCCGGTCAACCGGGCGAGCTGGGCCAGGAACAGCGCCACCCCGAGGTAGCCGTCCGCCAGGCTGGCGCCCATCGGGAGCACCATCCAGCGCGCGTCGTCGACCAGTTGCAGCCCGAGCCAGTTGATCCGGCCTCGATCGTCCTCGTCGCGCATGATCTTGCTGCGCGCGAGGATCTCGTCGGCGAGCCCGGCCGCCGCGGCGAGCAGCCTGCCGGGTTCGGCGCCCGCGGGCCTGCGCGCCATGGCCGGGAGGGTGCTGTGGTGGCCTTCGGCAGGCCGGCGGGCGGCCAGGCTGGCGCGAATCACCCACTCCTGCTCGCCCCGGTCGATCTCGCCCATGGCCGCGATCTTCTCCAGGGCGCACTCCAGTCCGGATCGCTCCAGCATGCCGGGAAGGTGCGCGGTGGAGCGGGTCCACAGGTCCCTGGACCCCGGTCGGCCGGTGACCAGCGGGATGTCGCCGGCCCACAGCGCGGCGCGTTCGTACGGGGCCAGCCGCTGCCACAGGTGGTGGCGGGCCGAGGCCTCGTCGAGCAGATCGAGGGCCCTGTCCCGGTCGAGCGCGTCCCGTAGCAGGTCAGGGCGGGTGCATTCGTCCAGCAAGCGCGCGTAGCCGCGGGTCGGCCGGACGACGACGCGGGTCTGGATCTCGGAGAAGGATTCGACGAGCCGGGTGAACTCCGCCCGGCAGCGCACGACCGCGTCGTAACCGAGCCGGAAACCCTCCAGCACGTCGGCCTGGTGGTCGGCGGGCTCGATCGTCCGCCCGCCGAAGCGGGGGCGGTTGCCGGCGCCGGCGTAGGGGGCCGGCCGCCGGACGAGACGCGATCCGGCGCGGGCCGGCGGATCCCAGTCAAGGACGCCTTCGGGACAGGCCGCACCCGGATCGCCGCCCATTCCGGACTGGTCGAGCAGGCCGTTCTCGCCGACGGTGACGTACGGCAGGAGCCCAGTGCGCTGCACCGAGGTGGCCAGCGCGTGGGCGGCGGGGTCGGCGATGGTGATGGTGTCCGGCATGGGCAGGTCAGGGTGGAAGATGGTCTCCACGTCGATCAGGACCGGCTGGTCACCGCACGCGATGACGTTCTCGCAGTGCATGTCGGTCGCGTGTACCACGTGCAGGGCGGCGAGCAGCACCCCCGCACGCCGGTAGAACCGCCGCGCGTCTTCGGGTCGCTTCAGCGGCCGGGTCTGGACGAATTCCATCCAGCCGTACCCCGGCCGCGCGACCGCCCGGGCGGTGCGCAGACCGCAGCCGGGAAGCCGCAGGTCGAGCCAGGCGACGACCTCGTTGAACCGCAGGTGCGCGGCGAGGCAGCGCGGCTTGTAGACGACGGTGCGGCCGTCGGCGAAGCGGACGAGGCTGACCGTACGGCCCTGCTCGTGCGGGTCGCCGAGTCCGGGTTCGATCGCCGTGACCGGCCCCGGGTCCACGCCGCCGAGGAGGTGCTCGACCAGGGCCGCGCGGTCGGCGCCGAGACGGGCCAGCAGTTCGGCGCCCGCGTCGGCGGCCGACATGGCGGCCGTGCCCAGTTGCCTGGCCAGCACCGGGTACCGCGCGAAGAGCGCGGCGAGCCCGGCGGAGGCGCACTGGCGGTGCAGGAAGTCCGCGAACCGGTCCCGGTCGTCCGCGCCGGTCAGCAGGCCACCGGCGTGAGCCGTGCCCAACTCCGCCATCAGCGTGTACAGGGCGATGCGCGCGAGTCTCCTGGCCAGGACGCCGGTGTAGGTCCGCGCGAGGGAGAGGGCGTCGGTCTCGCCAGGGGCGAGATGCCGCCCGGCCGCGTCGGTCAGCCGGTCGCGCACGAGGGCGAGGAAGGGCCGGAACGGGACGGCGAACGCCTCGTGCCACTCGTCGGTGCCCGGCGGTTCGCCGGGCGGGAGGGCCGTGGCGACGGCCCGCTCCACGAAGTCGCACCAGGCCGGGCGGACGGCCTCGGAGCGGTCGCCGGGCATGGCGGCCTCCGGCCGCTCGTGCCGCGCCAGCGCCCGAGCCCACCAGTCGGTGCCGGGCAGCACGGCGGCGGTGCTTTCGCCTGGTGTCGCCGGGTTCGTCATACCTTTGAAGCTGCCACAGCCTCGTCTCCCGGTGATGGGTAGAAGGCACCCATGTTTCTCCGGCGGTCACCGCCGCGGGGGCGCCGGGTACGTAGACGGTACGCGGTCCGGCGGTGCGGCGCCGCCGCGGCCCCGGCGACCCGGCCGCGCACGCTGGGCATGGACGGTGACGCCGCAGGCAGGGGGGCACGCCGAGAATGTGGGGGTGGGGACCCCATGCGGGTGGGGGCGGTCCTGGCGGATGTTGGGGGCGAGAGATTCCTCATGTCTGGCCGAGGAGGTCCGATGGGTGACCCTGTCCGGGCCAACGTCGTCGCGTTGGATCCGATGCTGGAAGCGGGCGCCACGAGCGCGTTGCTCGGCTGTCCCGATGTCGTCGTGGTAGGGCCGCAGGAAGCGGCGGAGGTCACGGTGGTGGTCGTCGACCGGATACAGGACCAGGTGTTCGACCTGCTGCGCGCGCAACGGGACCTGGCCGACCGGCCCGGGGCGGTGCTCGTCGCCGGCGACTTCACGCCCTCTCAGGCGTTGCACGCGATCGCGGTGGGCGCGCGTGGGCTGGTGCGCCGCCGTGAGGCCGACGCGGGCCGCCTGGCGGGCGCGGTGCTCGCCGCGGCCTGCGGCGACTGCACCGTCCCGCCGGACATGCTCACGTGCTTGCTCGATCACGAGGCGGACGCCGGCTCCGCGGGCGGGACCCAGCGGGGGGCCTGGCGGGGCGCGGGCCTGAGCGAGCGGGAACTTGCCGTGCTCACGCTGATCGCCGATGGCCGCGAGACCGATGAGATCGCGCGGGAACTGTGTTACTCGTCTCGCACCGTCGTCGGTGTGGTGCACGACATCACCCACCGGTTCCGGCTGCGCAACCGCGCTCACGCGGTCGCGTACGCGCTCCGGACGGGGCTGTTGTGACCGGGGCGGCGGCGGGCACGGTGGAGTGTCCCCGCGTGCATGTCAGCGCCGGCGGCGCGGCGGCGCGGAACCGGGTGCTCTCGCTGCTCGGGCCGTGCGGGTTCCCGCTGGCCCCGGAACCCGACGGGTCCGCGGACACGGTGGTGATAGCGGCGGCGGCCACGGTGGACGAGGCGCTGGAAGCGTGGTCCGGAGCGGGCGGGCCCGGCGGGCACGCGGTGCTGCTCCTCGCCGACACCTTCTCCCCCTCCGGCGTGATGCGGGCCGTGCGGGCGGGGGCGCGCACCATGCTGCGGTCCGCCGACGCGACGTCGGTGCGGCTGGGCGCGGCGGTGCGCTCGGCGCACCGCGGCGACGGCCGCCTGCCGCATGAGGTGCTGGTCCGGCTGCTCGGCGGCCCGGCCCCCGCGCCGCCGCGCCCGGCGCCTCCGCTGACGGTCAGGCAGAAGGCGGTGCTCGCGCTGATGGCGGACGGGCTGGGGAACGCGGCCATCGCCCAGGTGCTGTGCTGCTCGGAGCACACGGTCAAGAACGTCATCTACGACCTGACGGCCCGGTTGCAGGTGCGCAACCGGGCGCATGCGGTGGCGTGTGCGGTGCGGAGGGGCCTGGTCTAGCCGGTACGGCCGGCCGTCGCGCGCGCGGGAAGGAAGTCCGGCAGGTCGACGCCGAGCCCGTCCCGGCGGGCGGCGCGCAGCACCATGCCCGCGACCGCGAGGTCGAGCACCCCGAGCCCGAACGGAGAGAACAGCGTCACGCGCCGCGGATCGCGACCGTGATCTCCACCGCTGAGCAGGAGTTCGCCGATGGTGGCCTGGATGAACCCCCGGTGACCGACATGCTGCTCGGCCAGGTGCATGGAGGTCGCGGCGCGCAGAACATGGTCACGGTCGTCGACGATGTTCACCGCGTCCAGCACTCCGCCGATGGTCACGTCCCGCAACGAGACGTGCAGGACGAGCGAGCCGGGGCGGCAGGCGTGAAGGTCGAGATGCGGGACGGTGGCGGTGGTCGCGAGGCTGACCAGCGGGTGCGCCGCGAGAGCCTCGTCCGGGTGGCTTGCCACGGACGCCGTCACGTCCAGCTCCGCCGAGCAGCGCCGCGCGAACGCTTTCGCCCGGTCAGCGTCGAGGTCGAACACGGTGACCTCGCGCAGCTCCGGATGCACCACCCTGAGGAACCGAAGGATCTCGGCGTTGATGACGCCGCATCCGATCATCGAGACCCCGTCGGCCGGCTCCGTGCCTTGCAAGGTCGCCGACGCGAGGGCGGCGCTCGCGGCGGTGCGCCGCGCGGAGATCACCGAGCCCTCCATCACGCACAACGGGTGGCCGGTGTCCGGCGAGTTCAGGATGATCGCCGCCGACGCGCGGTCCATCCCGGCCGCCACGTTCCCGGGGAACGACGCTATCCACTTCACCCCGGCGACCGGCTCGTCGCCGCCCAGGTACGCCGGCAGCGCGATGACGCGGTCGCGGGCGCTGTGGGGGAAGCGCAGGAACACCGACTCGGGTACGGCTGTCTCGCCGCGGGAGTGTTCCAGATACGCGTGCCGCACCGCGGTGAGCACCTCAACATCCTTGCCGTCCAGTACGTGCCGGACGTCCGCGTTGCCGAGGATCAGCATCGCTTGTCGCAGATGGTGCGGTCCATGTACCGGCGCAGGCTGGCCGGCCGCATGTCGGTCCAGATCACCCCGATGTAGTCGAGGCATTCGGGCTGGGTGCCCTGGGTGCCCTCGGCCTGCCAGCCGGGCGGTGGTTCCTGGTCGGCCGGCCAGACCGAGTACTGCTCCTCGTCGTTGCGCACGACGCGGTAGACGCCCTCATCCACGGAGTCGTTCATCGGCGGATCCCTTCTGCGCTGGCCGCCCGGTGTGCGGCGGTCAGGCAACTGTGCGCGCCGCACGCGGTCCGGCGGGAGAGAAGAACGCGCGACAGGAGCGGCGGTCGAGCGGTGCGGTTCCTTCCCTGGCGGGCGGGAGCCGTGGCGGGCGATGGTCGAATCGCCACAATCCCCACGATCTGAGGAGACATCCCATGGACGATGGCGACGGCAGGGAAACCGGTGTGGCCGGCAAACGTTCGTTGCGCGGCCTGATCGGTGTGCTGGGCGCGGACCTCGCCGCCCTTTCGGCGAACCGCCTGCTGTCCATCGCGGTGCCGTGGCTCGTGCTTACCACGACCGGGAGTCCCGCCAAGACCGGTCTGGTCGCCTTCTGCCAGATCACCCCCTTCGTCATAGCGCAGGCGCTCGCCGGCCCGCTCATCGACCGCATCGGGCCCCGGCGCGTCGCCATCACCGGCGACCTGGTGTCGATGGCCGCCATGATCGTCGCGCCCTTGCTGTTCGCGGCCGGTGGGCTGAACCTGTGGGGGCTGATGGCGCTCATGGCCGTGGTGGGCGCGGCGGACGGCCCCGCCATCGCCGCCAAGTCCATCTTCGTCCCATCGGTCACCCGGGCGGCCCGGGCGCCGATCGAACGCGGCACCGGGCTCATCGCCGCGATCGAACGCACCGCCACGGTGGCGGGGCCCGCCGCCGCCGGCGTCCTTGTGGCCACGTTCGGCGGCGCCCAGTCGCTCTGGCTCTCGGCGGCCCTGTTCGGCCTGGCGGCCGTGGTAACCACCGCCACGCTCGCCGATCCGGCGCCCGATCCCGCCGCGCTCACGACGACCGAGGCGGAGGGGTACCTCGCCCGGCTGCGCCAGGGCGCCGCGTTCCTCCGCCAGGACCGCCTGCTGCGCTCCATCGCCGGGATGCTGGTCGCGACCAACCTGCTCGACCAGGCCTTCATGGCGGTCCTGCTCCCGGTGTGGGCGCTGGAGTCGGGGTACGGAGCCGAAACGGTGGGCCTGGTGGTCAGCGTCTTCGCGGGCACGTCCATCCTGGCCGCCCTCCTCGCCGCCACGCTCGCCGACCGGCTGCCCCGCCACATCGTCTACATGGTCGGATTCGTGATCGGCGGGATCCCCCGCTTCGTGGCGATGGCCCTGAGCATCCCGCTGTGGGCCGTGCTGGCGGTCTTCGCCGTCGGCGGACTCGGCTCCGGATTCGTCAACCCGATCATCGGCGCCGTGAGCTACGAGCGGATCCCCGGGCGGCTGCTCGGGCGGGTCCGTACGCTCACCAGCGCGCTTGCCTGGGCCGGTATCCCCTTCGGCGGCCCGTTCGCCGCGGCCGTTCTCGCGGTGTCGGGGCTGAACGGCGCCTTGCTGATCGTCGGCGGCCTCTACCTGGTCGCCATCGTCGTGCCCGGGCTGCGGCCCGAGTGGTCACAGATGCGCCGGGTCGCGCCGGCGATCGACATCTCCGCTGAGAGTGCTCTTACCGATGCGGAGCCAGAGAAAGGCGTCAAGAATGGTCGCGCTGCCTGAACTGTCGGTACGCCGGTCGACCCCCGAGCGGTTCAACGGGTGGTCGCACGATCGGCGACAGGGTTTCGAGCTCGACACGACCGCGGAATCGGTCTACCAGACCGTCGTGGAGAATCCCAACGCGAGCACGGAGAAGCTCGCCGAGCTCATGGCGCTCAGCGAGGTGACCGTCCAGTTCGCCCTTGAGCACCTGGCCCGGTTGGAGCTGATCACGCGCGAGGCGGGATACGACGGCTGGACGGCGATCGAGCCGGAGGTCGGCCTGGCGGCGCTGCTGGCCCGGCAGCAGGCCGAGCTGGCACGACACCAGCAGCAGGTGGAGGACAGCCGGCTGACGGTCGCGCGCCTGCTGGCGTCGTGCGGCCAGCGGAGCGCCCAGGACGCCGCCGGAGTCGAGTGGATCATCGGCGGCGCGGCGGTGCGGGCCCGTACGGCCCGGCTGGCCGACGACTGCCGGGAGGAGTACCTGTCGCTCCGGCTCGCCGGCCACACGCCGGCTCTCGACAGCGCCCGAACGATCGACGAGGACATCCTGGCCCGTGGCGTCCTGTCGCGCTCGATCGTCCTTGACAGCGTGCGCAACGACAAACCCACGATGGCCCACCTGCGACGGGAGATCGGGGCGGGCGCGGACGTGCGCACCCTGCCCACGTTGCCCGCCAGGGTGCGGATATTCGACCGGCGCCACGCGGTGGTCTCGGTCAGCAACCTCACCGGGATGGCCGGAGCGCTCACCGTCGGCTGCGATGTGGTCGTCGACTCGTTCGTCACGCTGTTCTCGAAGCTGTGGGCGGAGGCCGAGCCCCTGGGAGACTGCCGGCCGCGTCGCGGCGGCGACCTGTCGTCGCAGGAGGTCCACATCCTGAAACTGTGGGCGCAGGGGCACACCGACGCCTCGGCCGCCCGCCGGATGGAGGTGTCCCTGCGCACCGTGCGCCGGCTGTCGGACCGGCTGGCCGAACGCCTCGGGACACGCAGCCGTTTTCAGCTGGGCGCGGTGGCCATCGCGAAGAGGCTCATCGACCCGGCGGAGCTCTGAACCGTAGTCCCTGGGGATCCGTGGCCCCTCCGTCCGGGGGCGATCCGTGAACCCCTGCCGCCCGGTGGCGATCCGGGAAACGATCACATCGAACCTGATGGTGATCGTTTCCCGGATCGCCCCGACCGGCAGGGGTTCACCGCTTCGCGCGGTCCGCTCACCCTGCCTCCGGAGCACCGACGAGGCCGAGGGCCCTGGCGGTGGGGACACAGCCGAACCGGTCGTTCACCCAGTCGTCGTCGTACACGGTCTTCAGGTAGCGGTCACCGAGGTCGGGCGAGATGGCCGCGACGCGCGGCCGGTCGCGGAATCGGTCTTCGCGTCCCGCGATCGCCGCGAGCACCGATCCGGTCGAGCCCCCGACCAGCAGCCCGGTGTTGCGCGCGACGCGGCGGCACTCCCGGATCGCGTCCTCCTCCGGCACGTGGACGACCTCGTCGGCCAGTTCCGGCCGGCACAGCTCGGGACGGCGGCTGGCACCGAGCCCGGGGATCCAGCGGCGCCCCGCCTCGGCGCCGAACGTCACCGATCCCACCGAGTCCACCGCGATGATCCGGGTGTGCGGCGAGTGCTCGCGCAGGTAGGAGGCGCAGCCGACGAAGGTTCCCGTCGAGCCGGTTCCCACGAACAGGTAGTCGATGTGCCGCAGCCCGGCGAGCAGGTTCGTGGCCGTCCGCTCGTAGTGCGCCGCCGCGTTGGCGGGGTTGGCGTACTGGTTGAGCCACACCATCTCGGGCTGCCGCCGGAGCCGCTCGCGGACGTAGGCGATGCGCGAGTGCAGGTAACCGCCGTTGGCGTCGGTCTCCCGCACGGTCACGACCTCGGCGCCCAGCGCCCGCATGTGCGCGATGGCCGACTCCGAGGTGTTCGGATCCACCACGCAGGTGAACGGGTATCCCTTGGCCGCGCAGATGGAGCTCAGCGCGATGCCGAGGTTCCCCGACGACGACTCGATCACCGGGACACCCACCGACACGCTGCCACCGCGCTCCGCGTCCTCGATGAGCCCGATGGCGGTCTTCAGCTTGATCGAGCCGGCCGGGTTGAACCCCTCGATCTTCAGGTAGACGTCGGCGCGCCGCGACAGGTAGGGCAGGGCGACGAACACGTCATCCATGACGGCGTCATAAGCGTTGGCGTATATCACGCGAAGACCTCTCGCTTGTCAGGGCGGATCGGTGACTCGCCGGCCCCACTGGGCGCGTCATGGCTCGCCGTGCCGCGGGACTCCTGCGGGCTCCACAGGTCCTCCGGGCCCGGCTCGCAGGCGGCGTACTTGCCAAGGGCGCTGATCAGGAGCCGCATCTCCAGGGCGAGGGACTCCACGAACCGGATCAGCCCCTGCTCGGGGTCCTCGTCGACGGCGACCAGCGCCGCCCGTCCGAAACCGACCGCCCGGGCGCCCAGTGCCAGGACCTTGACCGCGCGTGCGCCGTCGTACACGCGGCCGCTGGCGAGCAGCGTGCCCATGGGAGGGCCGAGCCGCCGCAGGCATTCATGCAACGGCAGGCCCACGTGATCAAGGAAGGCGCCTGGCGCCCACCCTGTGCCCCCCTCGGCGCCGTCGACCGTGACCGCGTCCGCGCCCGCCCGCCACGCCACGGCCGCGGCCTCGGCCACGTCGCGGGCCGGTGGCAGCTTGACCCAGCACCGCGCCCGCGGATAGTTGTTCCGCATCAGATGGACCTGCTGGCGCAGGATCTCGTCGGTGAACGTGCCCGGGCTGCTGCAGCGCAGCACCGGCCCGCCGGTCTGGAGCCGTTCCATGGCGTACTGGCCGCTGAGCCGCCGCGAGGTCTCCTCGTCGACCATGGTCAGGCCGCCCAGCCCCGGCTTGGCGCCCTGGCCGACCTTCAGCTCGAAGGCCAGCCGTCCCGAGTCCATCAGCTCCCGCACCGAGGGTTCGGTGTAGACGTGGTTCCAGACCTCGGCGTTGGCGTCCTCGGTGCTCTGCTGGACGACCACTCCTCCGGTGGCCGCCCCGCTCGCCGCCTCGGCGTAGGCGCTGATCCGCTCCAGCAGGGCGCGGTGCTTCCCGGCGGAACGGAATCCGCTGACCGGGGCCACGTTCTCCCCGATCACCATCGGCAGGCCGAGCCTGCCGGCCTGCCGGGCCAGGTCGCACCCGGCGGCCGCCACCCGCGTCGACCCCAAGGCGGTGAGGAAGAGCGGGAGCGGCGCGTCGAACCCGCCGAACGACGAGTCCAGCGACACGTCCGCGTACAGGGGCTCCCTGCCCAGCTCGATCAGCTTCTCCAGCCGCCGCGGCATGGACACCGGCGGTACCAGGCGGTACGCGTCGATCTCGTCCTGTGGCACGGTGGCGGCCGCGCCGAAGACCGTCACGCCGTACTGGTCCATGGCCGGGAACACCGCCGCGCCGCCCTCGCGCGCCCGCCGCCGTACGTCCTGCTCCGGGAATCCCGGCGCTCGCAGTGCGCTCACGGGGACACCACCCCGGGAAGCTTCGGGTAGGCGCTCGCCTGCCAGACCGAGTCCAGCCCGGCCACCCAGCGGGTCAGCCGCTCCAGGCCGATGCCGAAGCCGGCGCTGCCCGGGATGCCCTGCCGCACGACGTCCAGGTACCAGCCGTACTTCGCGGGGTTCTCGCCGGTCTCCCGCATGCGGGTGACGATCTTGGCGTACTCGGACTCGCGTTCGCCGCCGCTGCAGATCTCCCCGCAGTACTCGGGCGCGATCAGGTCGAAGCTCATCAGCGTGGACGGCCGCGCGGGATCCTCCTTGTCGTAGAACCCGCGCGAGCCCTTCGGGTAGTCGACGACGAAGAACGGCGCCTCGGCGCGGCCGGAGATGAGCTCCTCGGCCTCCCAGCCGATCTCCGTGCCCGGATCGTGCGGCTGGCCGAGCCGGTCGAGGACCTCGGTGTGGGTCAGCACCTCGAACGGCTGCTCGACGAGCGCCGACAGCTTCGCGGTGTCCCGGCCGACCAGCCGCAGCGCGTCCTGCTGGGTGGCCAGCGCCTTGCGCACCGCCTGGCGTACCACCCGCTCGGCCAGGGCGATCGCGTCGTCGCGTGACGCGCCGGCGAACTCGACGTCGATCTGGTGGAACTCCGCCAGGTGCCGGTGGGTGGAGCTGGTCTCCAGCGGTTCCAGACGTACGTTCGGCGCGATGAAGAACACCTTGTCGAACGCGACCAGGGAGGTCTGTTTGTAGAGGATGGCGCTGGCCATCAGCTTGTACTGGTGGCCGTAGTAGTCCACGTCCACCTGCTTGGCGCCGCGTGCGCCCGGATCGGTCACGGGGCCGATGAGCGGCTGGAACAGCTCGACGGCGCCCTCCGATGACAGGAGCTCGCGCGCCCCCGCCACCAGCGCCTGCTGGATCTTGAGCACCGCCTGGGTCTTCGGCGACGTCAGATGTTCCCGGGGCGTGGGCACCTCATCCGCCATCAGCCCCGTGGCGCGCGACGCGGGCGTGGTCATGGGGCGAAAGTCCTGCTGTGTGGTCATGGTCGAACCTCCCTTAGTGGTGGGCGAAAGCGCCGGTGTCGTAGCGGTCCCTGACATAGGACAGGGCGTGCAGCAGTTCCGTGGAGGTCAGCCCGCCCGCCTTCGGCCGGCCGCCCGCGCTCGTGATCGGCAGCGCGCCGGTCGCCGCCCACTGCAGGCGGCCGTCGTCGGTGATGTAACTGCGGGTACGTCCGGCGTTGTCCGGGTGCAGGCAGTACGGGACGTCCAGGTACCCCAGGGCGAAGGCGGACGTGAGCGCCCTGCCGAGATCGGCGTGCAGGTCGAGCACCCGCTCGATGATCGAACGTGCCTCTTCCTCGATGCCGGTCGTCGCGGGCGGGCTGAGGTCGCGTTCGGCCGCCCGCCCGGCCCGCGCGGCGACCCGCAAGGCCGTCACGTTGTCGGCGATGGACGGTATCCGGCTGGCCTCCGAGGCGGTCTTCACGATCAGGCGGGCCGCCCCGCTGCGTTTCGCCAGCCGTGCGGCGGCCGCCAGCAGGCTCAGCGCTCCCTGGTGCGTCGCGGGGTAGCGTCCCATGTAGGCGTAGATCACTACGTGCCAGGAGATCGACGGCAGCAGGTCGGCCGCGATGTCATGCAGTGCCCGGACGGCCTCCTCGTCCTGGCCGGGGTGCGTCTGCTGGGCGTAGCTCAAGGAGATGCTCGAAATGCCCTGCTGGGCGAAGAACATGCCTTCCAGGACGCTGATCGCGACCAGCAGCGAGGGCGGGCACAACTGCCCGAGCATGCACCCGCCGAAGCTCTCCAGGTGCGGCACGGCGCCCGTCTCCGCCAGGGCGGCGAACCGCCTGACGGCCTCCCGCCAGGCGTGGACCGACCGGTTGACGGGCGTCCTGCTGTAGGGCAGGCAGTACGAGATCGGTCCCCCCTCGGTGGCGTCCAGCCCGGCCGCCATGAGGGCGCCGAAGATCGGGCCGGGCGACGCGGAGCCGTGGCGCACCTGCACAGGGAAACCGCCGTCGCGGACGCCGTCGAGCATGCCCCTGGTGACCTGCGGGCCCAGCGTCACGATCGGATAGCCGTTGAGCTCGTCACCCGCGCGCAGCGCGCGCTCGGCCGCGGCGAAGTCGCCGACGCGGGTGTAGCTGTCGAGTGTGACGGTCCCCACGGTGGCGGCGTCCGCGTTCTTCGTGGCGACCAGCCCGGCGCGCATCCGCTCGACGGTGCCGAATCCCATGCGCGGCTGGACCACCAGCGTCCCCGTCCGCCGGGCGCGCTCCATGAACTCGTGGAACGTCCCGGCGGGCGCCGTCTCCGGCGTCATGCCCGCCGCCTCGCGTGCTGTCCCGGCGTGCCCGCCGCCTCGGCCAGCAGGGACCGGAACGCCGGCACGGCGGCGTCGCCGACCAGCACCGCGTCGTAGCCGGCGGCGGCCAGCTCGCCCACGACGGCCTGTTCCCGGTCCTCGCTGACGCAGAGCTTGCCGCCGAGGGCGACCGGCACCCGGGACAGGGAGGGCTCGGCGCGCAACGCCGCGATCACCTGCCGGGCCTCCTGGGCGCCGTGACCGTTCACCGTGCTGATCACGATCATGTCGGGTACACGGCGCAGCGATTCGTCCAGGAGCATCGCGACGGGCGCACAGGCACCGAGGTTGGTGACCGTCCAGCCGTTCTCTTCCATCAGCAGCTGGACGTACAACAGATTCCAGGTGTGTGAATCCGATGGAGTGCTGCTGAGCACCGCATACGGCTTCGGTCGCTTCTCGGTGATACAGCTTGGGGACATTCCAGCCACTGGCCTTTCTTGATACCTGCTATTGCTGTCCGGATCGGGGGTTTCGATGTATTGATTATTCCGCGATCCGGAGCCGGCCATTACTGGATAGTTATGTCCTCGAATTCGTGGGCGTTTCCGGCCGCCGGCCGGTGCCGAGCGCCGAGGCTATCGCCGACACCGATTCCCTGGCCTTGATCATGTCGTGATGGCCGCCGTCGAGATCGATGATCCGCAGCCCGCGGGGGTAGAGCCGCTTCCAGTGGGCCACGTACCGCTCTCGGTCCCCGGAGGGGTCCAGTTCCTGTCCCGGTCGGTGGATCTCGTCGCTCACGACGAGCGTGGCCTGGGCCCCGGAGGTGGCGGCGCGATAGTCGGCCAGCGCGCGCGATTCCGCGCGAAGGACGTTGTACGGCAGCCATTCGTCGAGGTCGACCGCGTCCTCGTCGATGTTCATCGGACCGGCCAGGAGCTTCAGCGCCCGTCGCGTCCGTTCCCGCGCCTGGCCGGTCTCGGTCTGCCCGCGCCGCCACAGCGACTCGGCCCGCCCGAAGATCTCCGCCAGCTCGTTGAAGCGTTCGCTCCGATGCGGCCCGGTGACGGCGGGCTCCAGCAGGAACGCCGAGCCGACGTCGTCGGGGCGCATGAGGGCCATCTCGTGCAGGATCACCGCACCGGCCGACCAGCCGAGGAGCCGGTACGGGCCCTCAGGCTGCAGGTTCGCGATCTCCTTCCAGTAGCGCTCGGCCATGGAACGGATGTCTTCGAGCGGCGCCTCGCCGTCGGCCAGGCCGGCGGCCTGCACCCCGAGGACGCGGAACTCCCCGCGCAACTCGTCGGCCAGCGTCTGGTAGGAGTGGATCTGGCCGCCCCCGGGATGGATGCAGAAGAGGTTGGGCCGCTCTGTGGCCGCCGGAGTCCCCGGCCGTACCTCGGCGATCAGCCCGCTCTGCTCGGGCACGGCTTCGCTGAGCGCCCGCGCCAGTTCGTGGATGGTGGGATGCGCCATGACCTGCTGCAACGTCGCCGGACAGCCGGCGCGGCGCAGGCGGGTGATCACCTTGAAGGCGAGGAGCGAGTGGCCGCCGAGGTCGAAGAAGTCGTCGTGGACGCCGGGGTCGGCGGCGCCGAGGACGTCCTGCCAGATGCCGGCGATGAGGTGCTCGGTGGGGGTGGCGGGCGGGGTGTGGGTGGTGTGCCCGCCGGTGTCCGGGGCGGGGAGGGCCTTGCGGTCGGTCTTGCCGTTGGGGGTCAGGGGGAGCGCGGGGAGCGTGACGTAGGCGGCGGGGATCATGTACGGGGGGAGGGTGCGGGCGGTGTGGGCCTTGAGCTCGTCCGGTGTGGGCGGGGTGCCGCCGGCGGCGGTGACGACGTAGGCGATCAGCCGCTGGACGCCGGGGGTGTCCTCGCGGAGGGTGACCGCGGCGGAGGTGATGGCCGGGTGGTCGGTGAGGGTGGTTTCGATTTCACCGAGTTCGATGCGATATCCGCGGAGTTTGACCTGGGTGTCGATGCGGCCGATGAATTCGAGCCGTCCGTCGGGCAGCCAGCGGCACAAATCGCCGGTGTGGTAAAGGCGCTCGGGGTGTCCGGCGAGGGTGTGGTGCCTGAATTTCTGGTCGGTGAGCTGGGGCCGGTTGAGATATCCGCGGGCGACGCATATGCCGCCGAGGAGGCATTCTCCTGGGACGCCGACGGGCACGGGCCGGCCGTCGGGGTCGACGACGTAGGCCTGGGTGTTGGTGATGGGGGTGCCGACGGAGACCGGTCCGGTGGCGTCGTCGCCGACGTGGTAGGTGGCGGACATGACGTTGGCGACGGAGCATTCGGTGGCGCCGTACTCGTTGTAGATGACGGTGCCGGGTTCGCAGACGGCGAGTATCCGGCGGGCGAGGTCGGTGGT
>NZ_JBICTU010000055.1:0-24949 GCF_043197795.1 Sphaerisporangium sp. NPDC049003 | reverse complement strand
CTTCTTGGTCGATGAACCCTTTACCGGAGACCTCTCTGCTTGTCCGGGCGCGACACGCCGTCACTCAGCCGACTTCGAAACAGGGCCTAGCCGCCGGCCGCGCGCCAGGCGTCGGCGAGCATGGCGACGACGTCCACCTCGCCGGTGCCGTTGCGTTCGGTGACGCGCCCGCCGACGCGCACCATCGCGGTGACCTCGTCCCCCCGGCCGCGCAGCCACATCTCCCATGACGCCGCCCCGGTCCCGGCTCCGCCGGACAGCGCCCGTCCCATCGGGCCGGGCCGCGACACGGCGCCGCACCCGGGGCAGGCGAACTCCCCCGGTGTCACCAGCCTGTCCACGCGCGTGTACGGCCGCGTCTCCGCCTGCGCATCCATGGCTCCCGCTTTCCGAGACGCCACCCCGGCCGGTGCCGCTGGGCCGTCTCGCGTATCAAGAGCGGGCAGGCGCCGTCCTGATACCTCTTCAGGGGGCCGCGCGTCTCAGTCGGAGCCGAACTTGGCCCGCAGCTCGCCGAACGCGGCGTCGGTGCCCGCGAGCGCCCTGTCGATGTCGGCGTCGGTGTGCGCCGCCGACAGGAACCAGTTGTGCCAGGGGTGAAGGTAGACGCCCCGCGCGAGGCAGGCGCTCGACCAGAACATGGCCTTCTCCAGGGTCTGGTCCCCCTCGAAGGACAGCCACGGGATCTGCACGGGACCGGTCTGGTTGATCACGAACCCGTGGGAGGCCGCCTGCGCCGCGAGGCCGTCGCGCAGCCGGGAGCCCGCCCGCTCCATCAACGCCACGCCGCCGGTGTCGCGCAGCGTCTCGATGGTGGCCTTGGCGGCGGCCATCGCCACCGCGGAGAACCAGAACGACCCGGTGGAGTAGAGCGTCTGGGCGGGGCCGCGCAGGGCGTCGGTGCCGGTGACGGCCGCGATCGCGTACCCGTTGGCCATGGCCTTGCTCCACGCCGTCAGGTCGGGCCGCACGCCGAGGGGCTCCCAGGAGCCGCGCAGGTCGAGCCGGAAGCCGGCGCGGACGTCGTCGACGACCAGCGCCGCGCCGATGCGGTCGGCGAGCGCGCGCAGGCCGCGGGCGAACGCGGGGTCCACCAGCTCCTGGTCCTCGAACGAGTCGTGCTTGAACGGGGTCACGATGATCGCGGCCACGTCCCCCTCTGCCTGGGCGGCGGCGGCCTCGGCGCCCGCCAGGTCGTTGTAGGGGTACTCGATCAGGTCGGCGCGCTCGCTGGGCGTCGTCCCGGCGAGGCTCGGGGTGCACCACGGATCGGCGCCGTGGTAGGCGCCGTGTGCCACCAGCACCTTCTTGCGCCCGGTGGCGGCACGCGCCACCATCAGGGCCTGGGTCGTGGCGTCGGTGCCGTTCTTGGAGAACATCACCCAGTCGGCCGAGGGGATGGTGTCGACCATCAGCTCGGCCAGCTCCACCATGACCGGGCCCGGCCCGTTCAGGCAGTCCCCTGCGGCCTGCTGCACGGCCGCGGCCTCCTCCACGCGCGGGTGCCGGTGGCCGAGGATGACCGGCCCCCAGCTGCACATGAGGTCGACGTACTCCCGCCCGTCGGCGTCCCACTGGCGGCATCCCTCGCCCCGGACGAAGAACTGCGGGAAGCCGGGGGCGAAGATGGCCGCGTTGAGGTGGCCGTACATGCCCCCCGGGATGACCTTGGCCGCCCTGTCCCTGAGGTGTGCGTCAGACGACATGTGCTCAGATCCCTTCGGTGTCTTCCGCGTCCGCTTCGATGAGTGCGACGGACAGGCCGTCGAGTCCCGCGTCGGAGCCCAGCCCCCCGGCGACCCTGGCCGCCACGGCCGTGCCGAGCCGGGCCGCCGCGACGACGTCACGGCCGCCGAGCAGCCCCGCGATGAACCCGGCGCAGTAGGCGTCGCCGCACCCGGTGGTGTCCACGACCGGCACCTCCCGGGCGGGCACGCGGGTGAGGCCGGACGCCGTGGCGACCAGGCTGCCCTCGCTCCCGAGGGTGACGAGCACCCCTGCGGGGCCCTCGGCGAGCAGCTTGGCCGCCGCCTCCTCCACATCGGAGGCGCCCGTGATCATCAGCGCCTGCTCCTCGTTGGGCAGGAAGTAGTCGACGTGGGGCAGGAAGGCGCGGGCCCCCGGCATGAGGTCGGGCATGTTGGACAGCAGGTCCATGGTGATCCGCGTCCCGCCCTGCCGCGCCGCTCCGAGCAGCGTGAAGAAGGCCGGGTCGTGCAGCCCCCAGGTCACGTCCATGCCGCCGAGGTGGACGACCTCGGCCCCGGTGAGCAGGCCCGGGTCGAGGTCGGCGAGCGAGAACCCGAGGTTGGCGCCCGGCACGTGGAACGAGGGACGGCCGCCGTCCGGGCGGATGGGCAGGATCGACGCGGCCGTCTGCTCGCCGGCCTTGCGCACGACGCCGCGGACGTCCACCCCGCGCCGCCCCATGATCATGACGAGGAAGTCGCCGAGCTCGTCGTCCCCGACGGCCCCGGCCGAGGCGACCGGCACTCCGAGCTTGGCGAGGTCGACGGCGGTTCCGGCCGCGGCCCCCGCGGCCGTGACGCGGATCTGTTCAAGCAGGTGGGTGTCCTGGCCCTCCGGGATGGACTCCACCGGTCTGGCCAGCACGTCGACGATGTGAACCCCGAGCGTGACGACGGTCATGTCTGGTCCTTCTGAATGTATGAGATTGCCGGATAATAGACGGGCGCCCGACTAAAATGTCAAGCCTCGGGAAGGGACAGGGATGCCGAAGATCGTCAATCACCAGGAGCGCCGCGAGGAGGTCGTGGACGCCGCCCGCAGGGTCATCCTGCGCGAGGGCATCGAGGCGGCGACCACTAGGGCGATCGCCAAGGAGGCGGGGTACTCCAACGGCGTCCTCACCCACTACTTCGCCGACAAGGACGACATCCTGCTGTCGGCGCTCAGGTCGTCCCACCGCCGCATCGTGCACCGGTTGAAGGGCAGGCTCGCCGGTCGCACCGGGCTGTCCGCGCTGCGCGAGGTGCTCGCCGACAACCTGCCCCTCGACGAGGAACGGGCCCAGGAGACCGCCCTGGAGGTGGGGTTCTGGGGCAGGAGCCTCGCGGGCGGCACGCTGCTGGAGGTGCAGCGCGAGGAGGCCGCCGAGCTGCGCTACCTCGTGCGCACCCTCCTCGACGCCGCCGCGGAGGCCGGCGAGATCACCACGGGCGACGATCTGGACGATGTCACCGAGCGCCTGCTGGCCCTGGTCGACGGGCTCAGCGTGCACCGCCTGCTGTATCCCGACCGGCTCTCCCCCGAGACCCTTCACCGTCTCATGACGGCCGAGCTGGAGCGCCTGACCACATGAACGCGCCCGCCACATCGCCAGGAACGACGAGACCGAGGACCGCGAGAACGATGAGGACGACATGAAGCTCGCCGAGGAGCGGGAGCGGCTGTGCGAGATCGGCCGCCAGATGGTGGACACCGGGCTCGTGCTCGGGACCTCCGGCAACATCAGCGTCCGCCGGGGCGACCTGGTGGCGGTGTCCCCCGGAGGGGTGGCGCTCGACCGGCTCACCCCCGCCGGCTGCCCCGTGCTGGACATGGAGGGAAACGCGGTGGAGGGCGACCTCAAGCCGTCCTCCGAGGTGCCCATGCACCTGGCGATCTACCAGAGCACCGGCACCTCGGCGGTCGTGCACACCCACTCGACGTACGCCGTGATCGTCTCCGCGACCATGACCGAGCTGCCGCCGATCCACTACAACGCGCTGCTGCTCGGCGGTGTCATCCGCGTGGCCCCCTACGCCACCTACGGCACCCCCGAGCTCGCCGAGCACGTGCGCGCGGCCATGGAGGGCAAGCAGGCCGCCCTGATGGGAAGCCACGGGGCCGTGGCCGTCGGCGGCGACCTCGACCAGGCCCTTTCGGGCGCGCGGCTGCTGGAGTGGCTGTGCTCGGTCTACGTGCGGGCCAAGATGGTCGGCGAGCCGCGCGTGCTCACCGAGCGGGAGCTCGCCGACGTCATAGAGCGGGCCGCGCGAGGCTAGCGTCCGCTCCCCGCCCTCTCAGGAGGACAGCTGGTACAGCCGGTCGGCCAGGCCGAAGGCGGTGGGGCGCTTGGCCACGTCGCCGATGCACGAGCTCACCAGCTCGGCCAGCTCCGGCTCCAGCTCGGGCCTGATGGACGGCGGGGTGATGTACACCTTCCTGAGCGTCAGGAGCGGGTCGTGGGTCGGCAGCTCGCCGTAAAGGCCCTGACCGGTCATCGTCCAGTGCAACGTCGCGCCGAGCGCCCACACGTCGCCGCCCGGCGACGGCTGCTCCCCCTGCAGCAGCGCGGGGTCGGTGAACTCCACCGAGGTGAGCCCGCCCATGCCGGTGATCGTCGCGCCCGGCATCAGCACCTGGGACAGGCCGAGATCCGACAGCTTGCCGCCGTCGGGTGTCAGCAGAACGTTCCCGGGGTTGATGTCCCTGTGGACGATGCCCTCCTCGTGCAGGGCCTGGGCGGCCCGCGCCGCGCACGCGACCGCGCGCAGGGCGCCCTCCCGCGACGGCCTCTCGGCCGGGACGGCGAGCGACCCGCCGGCGATGTACTCCATGGAGTAGTAGAAAACTCCACCCTGCTGCCCGGCGTCGTACAGCGTCACCAGGAAGGGCGAGCGCACGGCGGCGAACGCCTTCAGCTCGCGGGCCGCCCGCCTGAACGCGTCCTGGCCCGTTCCCCCCACGACCTTGACGGTGACGTACTCCGCGTCGACGGGCAACCGCCTCGGCTTCCTCGCCAGATAGAACTCGCCATGGTTGCCCGCTCCCAGCGGCCGGACGAACTCGTAGTCGGCGATGCCCTCCACTTGCGTTCCTCTCGTCAGCACGCACAGATCGGCCCGGCATGCGGTGCCGGGCCTCGCGGCGCCCCCCAAGTCACGGTAACGTCGCGCTGACCATTATCGGGGCTTCGATAAGCGTATTTTTACCTACGGGGACGATGTCGCATGCTGCACGTGGAAGTGCTGCTTCTTGACCTTGTGATCGTGCTCGCCGCCGCGCGGCTCCTCGGCTGGCTGGCGAAGCGCCTCGGCCAGCCCCCGGTGATCGGCGAGATCGTGGCGGGCATCCTGCTGGGGCCCACGCTGTTCGGCCCCTGGATCGGCGACGATTTGTTCGGTCCAGACATGCGTCCCGCGCTGACGGCCCTCGCCGACGTCGGGCTGATCCTTTTCATGTTCGTGGTCGGGCTGGAGCTCGACCAGAAACTGGTGCGGGGCAAGGGCAAGGTGGCGGCGAGCATCTCGCTCGGCTCCACCGTCGTGCCGTTCGTGCTCGGGACGCTGCTCGCGCTCGCCCTGGCCGGGAAGCACGCCCATGGCAACACCCTGGCGTTCGTGCTGTTCCTCGGGGCGGCGATGTCGGCGACCGCGTTCCCCGTCCTCGCGCGCATCCTGACCGACCGCGAGATGCACCGCACCACGCTCGGAGGGCTCGCGCTCGCCTCCGCGGCGATCATCGACGTCCTCGCCTGGACCGTTCTCGCCGTCGTGGTCGGCATCGCGAGCGCCGAGGCGGCGAGCGGTCAGTGGCAGGTGCTGCTCGCCGTGCCGTACGCCGCGGTGATGTTCTTCGTGGTACGGCCCCTGCTGGCGCGGCTCGTGCCGGCCTTCGAGCGGGCGGGACGGCTGACGCCGGGCCTGCTCTCGGTCGTGCTGATCGGTCTCGTCGCCTCGGCCTGGGCGACCGAGTGGATGCACGTCCACTTCATCTTCGGCGCGTTCCTGTTCGGCGCGGTGATGCCGCGCGAGGGCGCCGAGCGCCTCAACCACCAGATCCTGGAGCGCCTGGAGCAGCTCACCGTGCTCCTGCTGCTGCCGATGTTCTTCGTGGTGTCCGGGCTGAACGTGAACCTGCGGACGCTGACCGTCTCCAGCCTGGGCGTGCTCGCCGCCATCCTGGCGGTGGCGATCGGCGGGAAGCTGGCCGGCTCCTACCTCGGCGCGCGGCTGCGACGGGTGCCGGTGCGCCAGGCGTCCGCGCTGGCCGCCCTGCTGAACACCCGGGGCCTCACCGAGATCGTCATCCTGTCGGTCGGCCTGCAGAAGGGCGTGCTGGACCCCGAGCTGTACTCCCTCATGGTGCTCATGGCGCTGCTCACCACCGCGATGACAGGCCCGCTGCTGCGGCGCATCTACCCCGACCGCCGGATCGCCAGGGACATCGCCGAGGCCGAGCGCGCCGCGCTCGGGGTGACCGCCTCCTATCGCGTGCTCGCCGTGGTCCCCGGACGGCCCGTGGACGCCGAGCCGCTCGCGGGGCTGGCCGCCACCCTGGCGGCGGCGAACACGCCCTCGGAGGTGGTCCTCGGGCACCTGGAGCCCTATCCCCACGGCCGCCTGGAGGTCGGCACCGGGCTGTCGTCCGAGCTGGCGGAGATGGCCGAGACGCTGGGCGCCCTCGAGGGCCTGGCCGCCGGGGTGCGCGAGCGGGGCCCGGAGGCGCGCGTGGTGACGCGGTTCTCGGCGGACCCGGCGGCCGACCTCCCAGGGCTCGTCGTCAGCGCGCGGCCCGACCTCGTGGTGGTCCCGCACGACGCCCCCGGGTACGAGCGGATCCTCGCCGAGTCGACCGGCAGGACCGTCACCGTCCTGCCCGGGGCCTACGAGGCCGCCGGGCCGGTGGCGGTGCGTCACGGCTCCGGGGACGCCGCCGCGCACGTCGCCCTCCAGCTCGCCCTCGCCACCGGCCGCCCGCTGGTCGTGATCGGCCGGGGCAAGGGCGCCTCCCTCGCCCAGCGCCTGGCCAGGCTCGGCGTGGACGCGACCTCGGCGGCCGAGGCGCCCGCCGGGGCGCTGGTGGTCGCCCCGGAGGGCGCCGCCCCGCCGCAGGGCGCGCACCTGCTCGTACGCGCCGAGCAGGACGCCGACCCCGTCGAGTGGGAGGCCGTCACCCCGGTGAGGGCCGGGATCTGACGCTGACGCCAGAGGGCTGAGCACCCCCGCCGGACGGGAGCGCTCAGCCCTCTCGCGCGGACCCGTGCGGCCGCGCCTTCCGGTTCCCCGCTGAGGCTCGCGTCTCCGCTGAGCCTCGCGGTGCTCCGGCTACGCCTTGCGGTGCGACTCGTAGCGCATCGTGCGGGACACCCCGATGCGCACCGTCGTGCCGGGCAGGACGGGCACCGGCTCGTTCGGCGGGATGTCGTAGAAGTTGGGATCGCCGGGCGGCTGGACCTGGGTGCCGTTGACCGAGCCCAGGTCGATCAGGTTGACGTCCCACCCGTCGAGCCGGACCCGCAGGTGACGCCGGGAGACCGACCCGTCGGGGCTGGTGACCCTGGCCGGCCGGGCCTCCCCCGAGGTGACCTCGGCCGCGCGCTCGGGGTCGCGCCCGAGCAGGTAGTCGCTGTCGAGGCGCAACGTCAGCCCGTCATCGAGCAGGAGCACCCCGAGCGGGGGCCTCTCGCCCTTGTACGGGACGAGCGTGCGCTGCACCAGGGCGATGCCGCAGACCGCGCAGTAGGGGACGCGGGGGTCGTTGAAGTGGTCGTTCTTGCAGTCGACGCCGTAGACCATCGGGCGGCTCAGCGGCTCGGGGGCCGGACCGGCCTCGGTTGGCTCCAGCAGCGAGCCCGGCGGCTCGGGCGGGCCCTCGGGCCCGTCGATCAGCAGGAACGACTCGAACTCGGGCGCCTCCTCGTGCGGAGGCGGCCCGCCCGCGGCCCCGCTGACTCCCGCGGCGGCCATCCCGGGGTCGGTCGTCAGGGCGGGCGCCGGCTCGAAGTGGCGCCCGGGGGGCGGGGAAGGGTCCGGGTGCGGCGCCGAGGTGACGGGGGGCGGCGGCGGGGTGAACGGGAGAGGCGGCGGGGTCTCGACGGGGAGCGGCGCGGCCATGGCGGGCCCCTGGTCCATCGCGAGGGCCGAGGAGACGGCTCCCTCCGCGAGGTGGGGGGACTCGGGCGCCACCGGCTCCGGCGCGCGATACGGCTCCGGCTCCATCGGCTCATGGACGGGCCGGGGCGGCTCGTACGCGGGGGGCGGCTCGTACGCCGCCGAACCCGCCACGGGCACGGGCGGCGCCGCCGTCATGGGCGCGACCGGGTCGCCGGCCTCGCTGAAATCACAGGAGAGGCCGCCGCCGGAGATGACGCCCGCGTCGAGGCGCGCCCTGCCGATCGGGCGCCCGGCGCCGGGCAGCCGGAGCTCGACCGTGGCCACCGGGCCGGGAACCAGGCGGTCGGTCCAGGTCAGGGCGTCCTTGCCGTCGAGCAGCACGTCGGCGCCCGACCCGGTCACAAGGGCCTGTGCCTCGCCGCTGACCAGCACCGCGATGCCGCCGCCCGCGCGGCCGGCGACGGCGCAGGAGATCGGCTCGGCCGTCATCGACCGCGCGAGCACCTGAGCGGCGCGCCGGGCGAGCGCCCGGCCGTCCCCGCCACCGGCGGCGGTCTCCTGCACCGCCGCCAGCAGTTCGTCCGCGACGGCGTCGGCCGCGTCGCACACCAGCAGCAGGCCGCCCAGATGGGCGATCAACCCGTTGCCGGGAAGCGGACGCGCCACCCCCACGCCTTGCTCCGTCACAGAACTCTCCCTCCCCGAAAACGCCACCGGATGAACGGCACCCGCATCGGACCGTTGGCCACCAGCCAAACACAGATCCAGACGACCACGAACTGGGTCCAGAAGGCCGCGGCGGGCGGAACCGGGTCGATGACGCTACCGATGGCACCGGACCGTAGCAAAAAGAACAGAAGAAGTCCTTCTGGCACGAGTGTGAGCAAACCGAACAGAGTGGGCCAGTCCTTCTCCCATCGGAACTGCATGAGGAAGTGGTAGAGCAGTTCCCACAGCACCCCGAGCACGGCGACCGCCGCGAGGACCAGGAACCCCACGCGGTAGTCCTGGGAGAGCGGGCCGGAGAGGCCGGGCAGCACGGGCACGATCAGCGCCGTGATCACCACGCCCACGGTGGCAAGAAGGAACAGCCGCGTCTGGATACGGCCGAACAGAGTTGGAACCACGGGGGGATTCTCCTTAGACGGGCTTGTTGAAAGCCCACTTGAACCACTGGGAGGTCGAGCGCATCGGGCCCATCTTTCGACAGAAGCCGCGCCTCGCCAGGTCGTCCGCGATCTCCTGGGCCGCGATCTGCAGGCCGAGGAACGTGTCGACACCGGGGAAGTAGCCGCCGAGGGTGGCCGAGCCGGAGGCGTAGAGCGCTCCGTCGCCGCTGGCGGTGCCCTTGACCTCGAAGTGGCGCTCGACTTCGAGGCGGCCGACCGGGTTGCGGTAGGCGGCCGTGTGCTGGAGCAGGTCGGCGAACAGGCGGTGCTCCGCGATGTCGGCCTCCAGGCCCGTGCAGTCGATGATGTAGTCGGAGACCGGCTCGCGGACGGTGCCGTCCTTGCTGCGCACGAAGCTCAGCATGCGGCCGTCGGGCGCGGGCTCGACCCGCTCGACCGTTCCCTGGACCGCGTGGTAGTAGCCTCCCGCGCGGCCCCTGCGCATCTGCTCCTGCCAGTGCCTGCGCTTGGGGGTGTTGGTGCCGCCCATCTCCTTGTACTTCTGGGCGCGCGCGGGGCCCTCAAGCCTGCGCATCTCCGCCTTGAGCTGGCCGCCCCACACCGACTTCGGATAGTTGAAGCCCTGGTAGGCCCAGCCGTCGCCGCCCTTGCGCCGGCTCCACAGGTGGGGGCCGTGGGAGCCGGTCACGAACGTGCGGAAGATGTGGATGATCTGCGTCTGAAGGTGGAACCTCTCGCGGTCGTCGAACAGCCGCTGCAGCACGCGGGAGGCGACGATGCCGCCGCCGCGGATCACGACCGTGCCCGGACGGGTCTTAAGGAACTCGTAGACCTGCTCGTGGGGCTCGTAGGCGTTCACCACGTGCTGGTAGTCGCCGTACTTCTGCCGGAACTCCTGCAGGTCGGGCAGGAACTTCAGGCCGGGGTAGCCGATCGCGACGTGCACGAACCGCGAGCGGAAGACGATGCGCTTGGTGGGCGCCGCGCCCTCGGGCGGGGTGACCACCGTGAAATAGCCGCCGCCCGCCCTGCGCCGCACCATGCGGACCTGGCCCTTGACCAGCATGTCCCAGTAGTTGATGCGCTTGGCCTCGCGCTCCAGGTTGTGGAAGACCGTGCCGGCCCGCGGGGTCCAGTAGTCGTTCATGATGGGCTCGGTGGCGATCTGGAACAGGTGACCGAGGTTCTTGTCGCGCCAGGCCTCCTCCAGCGCGTACGACGGGAAGCCCCACAGGTTGTCGGGCCTGGAGGAGGAGTCGGAGCGGATGCGCTCCCCCCGGGGGATCTGGGAGCACCGGGTCAGGAACTCGTATGTCTGCCACGGGTGGTCGATGTTCGACACGACGCGCATCTGCGAGGTCGGGACGCCGTAGACCCGGAGGTAGTCGAGGGTGACGAACGACCCGATGCCACCGCCCACGGTGAGGAAGGGGATGTCGTACATGGGGATGCCCGCCGCGGCGACCAGTTGGTCGCTCCACTCGGACGCGCCCAGCAGTTCCGGCGTGAGATCACCGGCGGGAGGTGTTTGAGGCGTAGGCAATGCGAACGTTCCTAACCTGCATGGCCGACCGGATCGGCTGATCGAACAGTAGTCCGGGCGCGCACGGAAAACGAGTGGGACAAAGCGGCGATCTTCCCCCGGCAGCCCCCGCCGTGCGCGCCCTTGATCAGACGCCTGACCGGTGCCGGAGGTTCGCGCCTTCACCGATCCGAGACCTTACCTGCCTGTGGCATCCCCCACGAAACGGTCACGCCGCCGGGCCTGCGAAGAGCCGCGCGCGAGAAAGCGTCAGACCCCGGAGAAGACGCGGTTCACGTCGGCCGTGACCAGCACGCCGAAGACGTCGCCCCCGCGCTCCACCAGCAGGTACTCACCGGAGGGGGCGCCGCGCATGGCGTCGAGCAGCGACTCTCCCGCGAGGTCGGCCGGGAGCACCAGCGACGGCTCAAGGCTGCGCGCCAGCGATCCGACGGTGACCCACGGCCTGCGCTGCTCGGGCGTCGCGGTGACGGCCGCCTCGTTGACGATCGCGATCGGGTGCCCGTCGTGGTCGACGATCACCATCGCCCCCGCCTGCGCCTCCCTGGCGCGGCGCATGCCCTCGGCCAGGGGCACCTCGGCGGTCACCGGGATGGCCCTGCGGGCGAGCGAGCGGGCCTGGACCTGCGGCATGCGGGCACGCACCCTGGCCACCCGCAGCGACTGGGTCGCCCCCATCCAGATGAAGGAGGCCAGCAGCACCGCCCACAGCAGCGTGCCCCAGCTCAGCTCCTGGTCGACCATATAGGGCCCGCCCACCGACAGCACGACCAGGGCGACGGCCAGCCCGCGGCCGAACCAGGCGGCGGTGATCGTGCCGGAGCCGGGGTTGCGGGTGAGCTTCCACACCCCCGCCCGCAGCATGCGGCCGCCGTCGAGCGGCAGGCCGGGAAGCAGGTTGAACAGGCCCACGATGAAGTTGGAGCCCCAGAGCTGCCAGACCAGGACGTGCGGGATGGTGCCCTCGGGGATGAACCCGCTGGCGACGAAGCCGATGGCGGCCAGCCCGAGGGACAGCAGCGGGCCCGCGAAGGAGACGAGGAACTCCCTGCCCGGGGTCTCGGGCTCGCGCTCGATCTCGGAGACCCCTCCGAGCAGGTAGAGCGTGATGCGGCGCACAGGAAGCCCGAAGTGACGGGCCACCACGCAGTGCGCCAGCTCGTGGAGCAGGACCGAGACGTAGAGGAAGACGGCGAACGCGAAGGCCACGAGGTAGGTGGTGACCGTGTCCCTGCCGGGAAGGTTCCTCGCCACCTCGGGCTGGAAGGTGTAGGTGATGAACGCCGCGACGATCAACCAGGTCGGCGAGACGTAGACGGGGATGCCGAAAGGGCGTCCCATGCGCAGCCCCGGAGACTCAGGCCGTTGCGGGGTCTGGGTGCTCATGATTGTCGTCTTCCTCCTTGTGCCTAGATGCTACGCGCCTCCGGGCGGGGATCGGCCGATCACGTAGACGCCCCCGGCAGAAAGTGTCGGCCGGTTGACCTACAGTTCCGGCATGAGCATTTCGGAGCCGCCCGCGGTGATCGGCACTCTCTCCCCCTCCCGCGCGGGCGACTTCATGACATGTCCGCTGCTCTACCGCTTCCGCGTGATCGACCAGCTGCCCGAGCGGCCCTCGCCCGCGGCCGTCCGCGGCACGCTCGTCCACGCGGTGCTGGAGCGGCTGTACGACCTGCCGGCCGCCGAGCGCACCGTCGCCGCGGCCCAGGCCCTGCTCGATCCCCAGTGGACGCGTCTGCTGGAGCACACCCCCGAGTACTCCACCCTGTTCGACGACGACGCCGAGCACGACCGCTGGCTCGGCCAGGCGCGGCAGATGCTGGAGCGTTACTTCGCCCTGGAGGATCCGAGCCGCTTGGAGCCCGCGCAGCGCGAGCTGTACGTCGAGTCCGTGCTCGACAGCGGGCTGATGCTCCGGGGCTACATCGACCGGCTCGACGTGGCGCCGAGCGGCGACCTGCGCGTGGTCGACTACAAGACCGGCAGCGCGCCCGGCCCCGACTTCGAGGCCAAGGCGCTGTTCCAGATGAAGTTCTACGCCCTGGTGCTGTGGCGCCTGCACGGCACGGTCCCCCGGCTGCTCCAGCTGATGTACCTCGGCAACGGCGAGGTCCTGCGCTATGCCCCCGACGAGGCCGACCTGCGGGCGACCGAGCGCAAGGTTCAGGCGCTCTGGGAGGCTATCGAGCGGTCGCTCACCAGCCGCGAGTGGCGGGCCCGGCGCAGCCGCCTGTGCGACTGGTGCGACTACCAGGCCATCTGCCCCGAGTGGGGCGGCACCCCGCCGCCGGTTCCCGACCGCCGCCCCGGCGACGCCACCCGCGGCTCACGGCGCGCCGCCACCGACGAGCTCTGACCGGGCCTCCCGCCGCGCCCGCTCACCTGGAGCCGTGGATGGCCTCCCACTCCTCGTCCTGCAGGGGCGGGAGGCCGAGGGCGGCCGCCGCCTCGTCGAGCTCCTCGCGGCCGAGGTCCCAGGAGGCGATGAATCCCTCGGCCCGCCGCTTGCGGCGCTCGGCCTCCACCAGGTCGGCCACGACCTTCCTCACGCGCCTCACCGTCTCCAGATTGGCGTGCCGCTGTTCCTCCGGGACGCCGGATCGGTCGTAGACAGGGAAGATCATCGGCCCTCCTCGCGGCGGCGGGGGCCGCGCCCGCCCCCGGCCGGCACGGCCCCCGCCGTCGCGGGCGAATCAGCCGGCGTTCGCTCTGGACGCCGCGATTCCACACGTTCACGATGATGCTGTGGCATGTTCGTCATCGCCTCCACGGTTCACCCGGCCGCCGACCGTTCGCCCTTCCCAGACTGCCGCCTGCCGACTACTCTCGGTACCCAGTCGCCTCCATTTTGTATTCGACACATCGTGTGAAACGAGGTGTGGGAGACCCGAGCGCCGCCGGACCCAGTGGAAGGAGCGATGATGCCCGCCCCCCGTGAGCTTGACCCGAGCGCCTCCCCTCAAGCGCTCTTCGGCTATGAGCTGCGGCGACACCGCACAGCCGCAGGCTGGACGATGGAGCAGCTCGCCCAGAAGATCTGCTTCTCACTGGCCCTGGTGGGCATGGTGGAGACCGCGAGGCGCACCCCCTCCCGCGACTTCGCCGAGCGCTGCGACGAGGCGCTCAAACTCGACGGGGCCCTGCTCCGGCTGTGGCCCTTCATCAACCGCGCGTCCACTCCCGCCTGGTTCCGCCCCTGGCTGGACGTCGAGCGCGAGGCCGGCACGCTGCACACCTGGCAGCCGCTCATCGTCCCGGGGCTCCTGCAGACCGAGGAGTACGCCCGGGCGATCCTGCTCGGAGAGCCCCGGGTGACCCCCGAGCAGGTGGAGGACCACGTGGCCGCGCGCATCGAGCGGCAGCGCGTCTTCGAGCGCCCTGAGCCTCCCATGTTCTGGGCGGTGCTCGACGAGGGCGTGCTCCACAGGCCCGTGGGCAGCGCCGAGGTGATGGCCGACCAGCTCACCCGCCTGCTGGAGGCGGGCACTCTTCCGTTCATCACCGTCCAGATCTTGCCGCTCAGCGCGTACTCCACCACAGGGCTCGAAGGAGGATTCATCATCGCCCAGACCCGAGGCGTCCCCGATACGGTTTACCTGGAGTCGGCGGGTCACGGCCAGGTCGTCGACCGGGCGGAAGCGGTCGAGGATCTCACGACCAGATACGAAGTGATCCGCGCTGAGGCGCTCCCCCAGCGCGCGTCGCTCGACTTGATCAGGGAGACGATAGAGCGATGGACCACCTGAACGACGAACTGCGCGAGGCCGCGTGGTTCAAATCCTCCTACTCCGGCAGCAGCGGCGGCGACTGCGTCGAGGTCGCCGCCCTGCCGGGCGCGCGGGTCGGCGTCCGTGACAGCAAGGACCCCGGCGGCCCCGCGCTGGTCTTCACCGCGGGCGAGTGGACCGACTTCAGCAGGCGCGTGAAGGACGGCCACCTCGACGTGTGACGTCCGGGCCCGGCCCGTACGACCCCACGGGCGGTCGTGCGGGCCCGGTGCCCGGGAGCGGCGGCCAGGTACGGCCCGGCGGGGATCACACCGCGCGCCGGGCGCGCGTCCTTCTGCGGGATGAGGGCGATATCCATCCTGAGCAGGGTGGCCAACAGCGAAGACGTCCTAAATTGAGAGAGTGCGCACCACCCCCGGCAGTCCGCGAGCATGGCTGAGATCCCATCCCCTGTTCGGCGACTCGGCGCTCGCGGTGGTGGTGACAGGGCTTTCCCTCGTGGCGGCCGAGTTGCTCGGCTCCGGCGGCTCCTCCCCCGTCAGGCCCCCGAGCGCGCTGAGCGTCACGCTAATCCTGCTGGCGTGCCTCCCGCTGGTCCTCCGCCGGCGCTGGCCCTTCGCACTGCTCTGCCTGGCCGAGCTTCCCCAGATCGTCCTGACCGCGCTGAACTACGACAGCGGGGTGGCCGGGCTCGTCTCGCTCATCCTGCTCTACACCGTGGCCGCCTACCGTGGCCTGGCGCTCAGCCTGGTGGCCGCCGCGGTCAGCTCGCTGGCGTACGCCGTCGCGATGCTCCTGGCCGGCCAGCACGGCGACTGGACCCAGCACACGTTCGCCGCCGTGGTCGCCGTGGCCGTGTGGGTGGTCGGCCGCTCGGTGCGGCTGCGCCGCGCGTACCTCGCCGAGCTGGTCGACCGGGCCGAGCGGCTGGAGCGGGCCAGGGACGCCGACACCCGCGCCGCCCGCGCCGAGGAGAGGTCGCGCATCGCCCGCGAGCTGCACGACGTGGTGGCCCACCACGTGAGCGTGATGACCGTCCAGGCCGCCGCCGCCCGCAAGGTGCTGGACACGCGGCCCGAGGCCGCCAAGGACGCGCTGGTGGCCATCGAGGAGATGGGCAGGACCGCGATGCGCGAGATGCGGGGCATCGTCGGGGTGCTGCGCACCGACGGGGAGACCGGCGAGCTGGCGCCGCAGCCCGGCATGGGTGACCTCCCCGGGCTGGTCGACCAGATGCGCGAGGCGGGGCTGCGCGCCCAGCTCTGGATCGAGGGCGAGCGGCGGCTGCTGCCCCCGGGCATCGACCTGGCCGCCTACCGCCTGATCCAGGAGGCCCTGACCAACAGCCTGCGGCACGCGGGACCGGCGGCGCGGGCCTGGGTGACCGTACGCCACGAGCAGAGCGAGCTGCTGGTGCAGGTGGAGGACGATGGGCGTGGCGGTACGGGCGAGTTCACGCGCGGCCCCGACGACCGGCAAGGGCACGGTCTGGTGGGCATACGCGAGCGGGTTGCCCTTTATGGTGGAATCCTGCGGATCGGCCCGCGCCAGGGGGGCGGATTCGAGGTACGGGCACGCTTCCCCCTCAAGGACTGACAAATGACTATCCGTGTGCTGCTCGTCGACGACCAGCCGCTTCTGCGCACCGGCTTCCGGCTGATCCTTGAGGCCGAGCCCGACCTGACGGTGGTGGGAGAGGCGGGCAACGGGGCCACGGCGCAGGATCAGTCCAGGGTCCTGCTTCCCGACGTGGTGCTCATGGACATCCGGATGCCCGGGGTGGACGGCATCGACGCCACCCGGCGCATCGTGCGCGACGCCGCGCCCGGCGCCCACGTGCCCCGCGTGCTGGTGCTGACCACCTTCGACCTGGACGAGTACATCGTGGAGGCGCTGCGGGCCGGGGCCAGCGGGTTCCTGCTGAAGGACGTGCCCCCCGACGAGCTGGTGCAGGCGATCCGGGTGGTGGCGGCCGGAGACGCGATAGTGGCGCCTAGCGTGACCAGGCGGCTGCTGGACAAGTTCGCCGCGCGGCTGCCCTCGGCGCACCAGCAGGCCACCCCGGCCCGCGTCCACCGGCTGACCGAGCGCGAGCTGGAGGTGCTCCGCCTCATCGCCAAGGGGATGTCCAACGCCGAGATCGCCGCGGAGCTGGTGGTCAGCGAGACGACCGTGAAGACCCACGTGGGCAACGTGCTCACCAAGCTGGCGCTGCGCGACCGCGTGCAGGCCGTGGTGCTGGCCTACGAGACCGGGCTGATCACCCCGGGCGCCATCCCTTGACAGGCGCTCCGGGCGCGGCCGGAGCGGCCGTACCCGGAGGTCTGGGATGCGCCCGAGGGCTCAGGCGGGGACCGGCGCCCCGGCGTCGCTGGGCACGGCGTCCTTCGGGGCGTTCTCGGGGAAGTGGCAGGCGACCTGGTGACCGGTGGCCAGCTCCGCGAGGGGCGGCTCGACGGTCTTGCAGATCTCCTGCGCCTTCCAGCAGCGGGTGTGGAACCGGCAGGCCGGCGGCGGGTTGATCGGGCTCGGCACGTCGCCCTGCAGGCGGATGCGCTCGCGCTCGGTGCGCCGCTTGACGTCCGGAACCGGCACCGCCGACAGCAGCGCGGTGGTGTACGGGTGCATCGGCGACTCGTACAGGTCCTTGCGGTCGGCGACCTCGACGATCTTGCCGAGGTACATGACCGCGACCCGGTCGCTGATGTGCCGGACGACCGACAGGTCGTGCGCGATGACCACGTAGGTGAGGTCGAGCTCGTTCTGCAGGTCCTCCAGGAGGTTGACCACCTGGGCCTGGATGGACACGTCGAGCGCCGACACCGGCTCGTCCGCGATGATGAGCTTGGGCTTGAGCGCCAGCGTGCGGGCGATGCCGATGCGCTGCCGCTGACCGCCGGAGAACTCGTGCGGGTAGCGGTTGTAGTGCTCGGGGTTGAGCCCGACCAGCTCCAGGATGTCCTGCACGGCCTTCTTGGTGCCGTGCTCGGTCTTCACGCCCTGGATCCGGAACGGCGCCCCCACGATGGCGCCCACGGTGTGGCGCGGGTTGAGCGAGCTGTAGGGGTCCTGGAAGATCATCTGCATGTCCCGGCGGAGCGGGCGCAGCGAGCCCTGGGACAAGTGGGTGATGTCCCTGTCCTCGAAGAGGATCTTCCCGCCGGTGGGCTCCAGCAGCCGGGTGATCAGGCGGCCGGTCGTGGTCTTGCCACAGCCCGACTCCCCCACCAGGCCGAGGGTCTCGCCCTTCCGGACGTCGAAGGACAGCCCGTCGACGGCCTTGACGGCTCCGACCTGGCGCTTGATCAGCCCCTTGGTGATCGGGAAGTGCTTCTCCAGGCCCTGGACGGACAGCAGAGGCTCGGGCGACTCACTCACGCGGACTCCAGGTTGGGCTTGATCTCGTTCTCCCAGATGCCGCGCCGCTCGTCCCGGGTCAGGTGGCAGCGCACCAGGTGCCCGCCCTCGGTCTCCAGGAGCTCGGGCACCCGCGTCCTCGCACGGCCCTCGGTGCGGCCCTCGAAGGCGCAGCGAGGGTGGAAGGCGCAGCCGTCGGGCACGTTGATCAGGGACGGCGGAGTGCCCTTGATCGGCATCAGCCGCTCGGTGCGCTCGCGGTCGAGCCGCGGCATCGATCCGAGCAGGCCCCAGGTGTAGGGATGCTCGGGACGTTCGAAGATGTCCTCGGCGCCGCCGTATTCGATGCACTTGCCGCCGTACATCACGAGGATGTCGTCGGCCAGCTCGGCGACCACGCCGAGGTCGTGGGTGATGATGATGAGCGCGGAGTTGAACTCCTGCTGCAGATCGCGCATCAAATCGAGGATCTGCGCCTGGACGGTCACGTCGAGAGCCGTGGTCGGCTCGTCGGCGATCAGCAGCTCAGGGTCGCACGAGAGCGCCATGGCGATCATCGCGCGCTGGCGCATGCCGCCCGAGAACTCGTGCGGGTAGCTGTCGACGCGCCTTTCGGGCTGCGGGATGCCCACCCGGCCGAGCATGTCGATCGCGTGCTTGCGCGCCACGGCCTTGCCGACCTTGTGGTGGATCCGGTACGCCTCGATGATCTGCGCGCCCACGGTGTAGTAGGGGTGCATGGCCGACAGCGGATCCTGGAAGATCATCGCCATCTTCTTGCCGCGCAGGGTGCGGACGTGCTCCTGCGTCGCGGAGACCAGCTCCTCGCCGTCGAGCCAGATCTCACCGGAGATCCTGGCCCGCGTGCCCTTGTGGAGGCCGAGGACGCCGAGGCTCGTGACGCTCTTGCCGGACCCGGACTCGCCCACGATGCCGAGGGTCTTGCCCCGCTCCAGCCGGAAGGAGAGCCCGTCGACGGACTTGACCACGCCGTCGTCGGTCGGGAAGTGGATGCGCAGGTCGTTGAGCTCAAGGAAGCTCTTCTGCCCGGTGATTCGCTCGCTCACGTGAGCCTCACTCTCGGGTCGACCACCGCGTACAGGAGGTCCACGACAAGGTTCGCCATGACGACGAAGAACGCGGCGACCAGCGTGACGCCCATGACCTTCGGCAGGTCCTGGTTGGTGATCGCGTCGATGGCGTACTTCCCGATGCCCGGCAGGGAGAAGGTGCTCTCGGTGAGCACCGCGCCGCCCATCAGCAGGCCGAGATCGAGGCCGAAGATGGTCAGGATCGGGGTGAGCGCGCCGCGCAGGCCGTGCTTGAACACGACCACGCGCTCGGTGAGGCCCTTGGCCCGGGCCGTGCGTATGTAGTCCTCGTTCATCGTCTCAAGCATGCCCGACCTCGTGAGCCGCGCGTACCCGGCGGCGTACAGGAAGGCCAGCGTGATCCAGGGCAGGATCAGACTGTAGGCCCACATGGCGGGGTTGTCGAAGAACGGGGTGAAGCTGCCGCCCGGCGCCGCGAACGCGAGCGGGCGGCCGTAGCTGAAGACCACCAGCGAGACGATGCCGGTGAAGAAGATCGGTAGAGAGACGCCGGCGAGCGCGATGCTCATCGCCGCCCTGTCGAAGAAGCTGCCGCGTCTCAGCGCGGAGACCACTCCTGTGGCGACGCCGGCCACGAGCCAGATCACCGCCGCGCCGAGGGCCAGCGAGATCGTCACCGGCAGCCGGTTCAGCAGGTCGGGCCACACGGGCAGCCGGGTGAGGAACGAGTAGCCGAAGCACGGCGCGGGGCACCGCTCCACGCCGGGACCGTAGTCGTAGTCGGCGCCCGCGACGATGCCCTTGGCGAACCGTCCGTACTGCACGATGAGCGGGTCGTTGAAGCCCAGCTTCTCGGCGGCGATCTTGACCTGCTCGGCGCTGGCCGTACGCCCGACGTAGCGGGTGGCCAGGCTCTCAGAGGTGGCGCCCGCCAGTCGCGGCACCAGGAAGAAGATGGCAAAGGTGATCACACTCACGATGGCGAGCATGAAGACACCCCAGATCAGGCGCCGGATGATGTATGTGACCACAGTCCCCCCGGCTCCGGGGGCCGGCCTGTCGGCCGGCCCCCTGCCGCGTTCACGTGTCTATCGGACTATCGGATGGTGTGGGCTGTTACTGCAGGCCCATGTTGAGGTAGTCGTACATGCCGGTCGCGTCGCTGAAGTACACGTTCGTCACGCCCTTGCCCCGGATGAGGAGGCTCTTGGCCCACAGGCCGGGCAGGATGAAGGCGTCGTCCATGACCTTCTGGTCGATCTGCGCCCAGATAGGCTCGCGCTTGGCGGTGTCGGTCTCCAGCGAGGCCTGGTCGATCAGCTTGTCGACCTCGGGGTCACGGACGCTGATGTTGGAGGAACCACCGCTGTCACGGATGACGCGGCTGTCGACCATCTGCTGCAGGAAGCCGTAGCCGTCGGGCCAGTCGGCGCCCCAGCCGTTGGTGGCCAGGCCCAGCTTGTTGTCCTTGGCGTAGCCCGGCTTGCCGGCGTAGAGCGCGTAGTAGTCGGCCTGCGGGAACGGCTTCAGCGTGAGCTTGATGCCGACCTTGCTCAGGGACTGCTGAAGCGCCTCGGCCGTGGCCTTCTCCTTCGGGCGCTCGGCCCGGTAGGCGATGTTGGTCTCGAAGCCGTTCGGCTGGCCGCAGGCCGTGAGGGCCTCCTTGGCCTTGGCGATGTCACCGTGGTTGTCCGTGCCGGACGGGTACGGGTTGATGTCCGCGTGGCCGGGGATGCCCGGGGGCAGCAGGCTCGTGGCGATCTGACCGCCGGAGAACTCGCCTCCGTAGGCGGTCTGGTAGGCGACCTTGTCCGCGGCGTACTCGACGGCCTTGCGGCAGTCGATGTTGTCCAGCGGCTTCACGTTGCCGTTGATCGACGTGTACCACAGGCGGGTGATCGTCGGGTTGTCGGTGTTGGCCTTCAGCGCCGGGTCCGTCAGCACGCGGCCGAGGGTGGCGGGCTGGGCGCCGGTACCGGCGATGTCGACGTGCAGGTCGCCCGAGAGCAGGCGGTTGTCGATGTCGTCGGCGTTGACGTTGGTCGAGACCTCGTAGCCGTCGGGCAGCGCCTTGCGGTTCGGGTCGGTCGCCTGGTCCCACTGGTCGTTGCGGACCAGGTTGAAGCCCTTGCCGATCTCGTTCTTGTCGAACTTGTACGGCCCGGAGGAGATCACGTGCTCCCGGTACTTCGCGCCCGTGTCCTTGGCCTCGGGGACCGGGATCGTCGCGGGAAGCTGCGCGAAGTAGTCGAAACCGCTGTAGGCCTGCTTCAGGTGGAAGACGATCGTCTGGTCGTCGGGGGTCTCGATCGCCTTGTCGGTGTTGACGCCCTTGGACTTGTAGGGACCCTTGTAGTCCTTCGGCAGGTCGAGCGTGTCGTTGAAGTAGGTATACCCGTCGGGGAACACCTCCTTGTCGAGCGACCGCAGGACGCCGTACTTCACGTCCTTGGAGGTGATCGGCGTGCCGTCCTCGAACTTGACGCCCGCCCGCAGCTTGTACGTCCAGGTCTTGGCGTCGTCGCTCGGGGTGCCCAGGTTCTCGGCGAGGTCCGGGACGAGCTGGCTGCTCTCCTTGCCCGGGGCGGGCTTGAACATCACCAGTGCACGGCCGTAGAGGCGCACGAAGTTCCAGGAGTAGCCGTAGTAGGTGTCGGCCGGGTCCAGGGAGTCCCAGTCACCGGCGTTGGCGAACTTGAGGATGCCCCCCTTCTTGTCGGAAGGGTTGAACACCTGCGTGAGGGCGGCGTTGAACTCCGCCTTCGCGGTGTCACCGCCGGCCGGCGCCGCGCCGGACTGGCTCGGCGTGGCCGACCCGCCTCCACCGCAGGCGGACAGCCCCAGGGCGAGAACCGCACCTAGGGCGGTCACCCCCAGTGTGGTCTTTCTCATCATGTACAAACCCCTTGTTGTCGGAGCCAGGGAACTTACGGGGGAAACAGGTCGAACTCAGCGGGCCCTCGGGTCGAGGGCGTCGCGAAGGCCGTCACCGAGGAGGTTGAAGGCCAGGACGGTGATGAAGATCGCCATGCCCGGGAAGAACATGAAGTGCGGGATCGTGTAGAAGCGCACGGCGTCCGACAGCATGCCGCCCCAGGTGGGCGTGGGCGGGCGCACACCGACGCCGAGGAATGACAGCGCGGCCTCGAAGAGGATGTTCGTCGGGATCAGCAGCGTGGAGTACACCAGGATCGGCGCCACCAGGTTGGGCAGCATCTCCCGGAAGATGATGTACGGCCCGCGCGCGCCGAGGCTGCGGGCCGCGTCGACGAACTCCCGCTCGCGCAGCGACAGCGTCTGCCCGCGCATGATGCGCCCGATGTAGGGCCAGTTGAAGAAGCCGATGATGAACACCAGGAGCGAGACGCGCAGCGCGTCGCCGGACAGGCCGAACGCGGAGTCGGGCACGATGCCCGCCAGGGCGATGGCGAAGACCAGCAGAGGGAACGCCAGGAAGACGTCCATCGTCTTGCTGATGACCGAGTCGACCCAGCCACCGAAGTAGCCGGCCATGACGCCGAGCATCGTGCCGATCGCCACCGACAGCAGCGTGGCGAGGAAGGCGATCAGCAGCGAGATCCGGGCGCCGTAGACGATGCGGCTGAAGATGTCGCGCCCGTTGACGGGCTCGACGCCGAACAGGTGGTCCCAGCCGATTCCGGTGCCGTCCTTCGGCGCCAGCGTCTCGGAGCTGATGAGGTCCTGGTTGAAGTCGTTCGGGGGATGCCCGAGCCAGCCGACGATCAGCGGGGCGAAGACGGCCACAAGGATCAGGAAGATCACCACGCCGCCACCGGCCAGCGCCACCTTGTCGCGCTTCAGGCGCATCCAGGCGATCTGGCCGAGCGACCGGCCCTGAATCGCCTTGGCCTGCGACCCTCCCAGCACGGCTTCCGGCTCGGCCTCTAGCTCCGTGCCGGAGACGTCGAGCGGTGCGGTCATAGTGTCGGCCCCCTGGATCCCAGACGACATTGTCCGTCTGACGCGTCGCCCGCCACCGGTGACCGGCGAGCGTCGTCCATGTTCAGGCAGGCCGCGTGTACGGCCCCCGGACGCAGAATCTACGTGCTGAGCTGCACTGACCAGTACCTGAGCGCGCTATGTGGCTCAACTGTGATTCATGCGAAATTCATTCGTGTTGATCTTGGATGGTATGTCCGGGGGCTGTTCTGGTTGTGTCCTGGAACCGTGACACGCCGCAGGGAGTCGCTGCGGCGCAGGGGATGCGGCGCCTGAAGGCGATCCGCCGGCCGGCCATGAGGGGGCGTGGATCATGGCTGGGCCGTGCCTGAGTGATCATATCCAGGCCGCCGGAGGTCCAATCGGCCGATCTTGAAGACTGAGCCGGTGTTATCCGAACGTAACCCCTTCTGAGGCCGTATCTGCTCGTGATGGCGCACGCCGAACGGCAGGCAAGGAGCATCGATGATCGGCACTCCCCGGGGATACCGGACCATGTCATGCGAACTCCCGGGCGACCGGGCGATCGTCGCCAAGGCGCGGGACATGGTGCGGCGGACGCTCACGGGCTGGGGCCTGACCGATCTGATGGACGACGTGGTCCTCATGGTGAGCGAGCTGGTGAGCAACGCGATCGCCCACGGCGCTCCCCCGGTGCGGCTGTCGCTGCGCGCCGGCGATGGAGCGCTCCGGGGAGAGGTGACCGACAACGGCGCGGGACTGCCCCGCCGGCTCGACCTGGGAACGAACTCCGACCACGGCAGGGGACTGATGATCGTGGAGGCCCTCGCCGACCAGTGGGGGGTCGGCCCCGGCCCGGACCGGATGGGCAAGAACGTCTGGTTCCTCCGGCTCCTGGAGAGCCCGGCGCGCGCAGAGACTAACTGATGCCCCGGCGCTTGAGGATCTCCTCGATGTCGGAGAGGTCGTCGTCGGCGGAGGCGGCGGGCTTCTGCGGGAGCGTGCGGTTCGGCGTGGTGGGAGCGGCGGCGCCCTGGTCCGCGCGGGGGGCGGCCTGTTTCGCCGTACGGGCCTCCCGCGCGGGCGCGGCGGCGTCCCCGCGCCTCCTGCGCAGCACGCCCGAGACCAGGAACAGCACCACAGAAAGGCCGGCCACGGCGACGCCCGCCCAGACCGCCGGAGAGAAGACCAGGCCGGTGAAGAAGCCCACCACGGCCGTGCCGATCTTCCACGCGGCCGGCAGCGCGCCGGTGAGGTAGGCCGCGATCGGGATCAGGGACCAGGCGCTGACCCGCAGGCCCGCCGCCGCGCCCCTCCTGCGGAACGCCAGGAAGCCGAGCACCAGCCCGACCGCTGTCAGCCCGGCGCACAGCGGGAACCAGGCGATCTGGTCGAAGGACATAACGGCTCGCCCCCTTCGTCATGGCTTACCCCTCCATCCTGGCACGCGATGGAGCCGGGGCCTCTCCTCCGCAAGGATGGCCCCGTCCCCCACCTGGAGGAGAGGACGGGCCGGCCGAGATGATCTGGGTCCGCTTACCCGTCAGGCGACGGGGCCCTCGGACAGCACGAGGTCGCGGAGCACGGCCACGTCGACCTGCTTGAGCGACTCGACGACCAGGCGACGGGGCGCGGGCGGGATGGCCGGCCCGGTGGGAACGGCCACGACCGCGCACCCCGCCGCGGTGCCCGCGGCGACGCCGGTCGGCGAGTCCTCAATGACGGCGCAGCGTGCCGGGTCGACGCCGAGCAGGCGGGCGGCCAGCAGGTACGGCTCCGGGTCGGGCTTGAAGTGCCGGACGTCGTCGCCGGTGACCACGGTGTCGAAGGTGTCACGCCCGATGCCGCCGAGCACGGCGTCCGCCATCAGCCGGCTGGAGGAGGTGACGAGGCCCACGGGCACTCCGGCGGCGCGCACCTCGGCCAGCAGCTCGGCCGCGCCCGGCATGACCTCGAAGCCGTCGGCGAGCAGGCCGAGAATGCCGTCGAGCATCCAGCTCGCCACCTCTTCGGGATCCCGGCTCGATCCGCTCGCCCGGAGCATGTAGGCGACGGTCGACGGCATGGAGCCGCCGAGCAGGTTCTCCTGGTCGGCGGCGGTCCACCCCGCGCCGAGGCGCCGCATCACCTGTGACTCCGCCTGGAACCAGAGCTTCTCGGTGTCGACGAGAGTCCCGTCCATGTCGAAGAAGACGGCGTCCACGCAACCCCCTGACAACGCGTGCGATACCCGAAAGACGGTACCGTCTGGGCGCGCGAGGTCAGACGTTGAAGTAGCCGGCCTCGGGGTGGTGCACGATCAGGGCCGAGGTCGCCTGCTCGGGATGCAACTGGAACTCCTCCGACAACGACACCCCGATCCGCGCCGGGTCCA